>JBFEPU010000001.1:0-66455 GCA_041549915.1 Anaerolineae bacterium
AAAAAGTAGGGGCACGAATTGGCGTCCGCTTTCCTTGCGCCAGCCATCAGCAATCGCGTAGACCTTGGCAGCCACGCCGCCGAGGCCGCTGACGTCTGCCCCTATCCTCACTGCAGCGGCAGGCCTTGTCAGGCCAGGGCAAATGCAGGGTGGAGACTGTGCCATGAGTGTGTGTCGACGTTGCGATAGTGCCTGTGTTGGCACTGCCCACTCACGGACATAGCCGCTTGGGGTGTTCCCACAGCGGCAGGGAGGCCATCCCATTCTACACGCTTGACCCCTTGGTCCGCGGAGTCGGCATGATTAGCGGGTCTTGTTTCCAGCTCTGGCCAGTTGGTGAAAGACCACGGGCAACTATGAGCCACCTTCAGCAGCGACCACTGGACGCTTGAAGAGAATGCGGTAGTGACCTTCCCCGTAGCAGTAGCCAACAGCTTCCCAACCCTCCAGTCCTAGCCGTCTGATCAAGGCCGCCGACACTTCCGCGGCCTGGCCGAACAGTTTGTCAATCAGCACATAGCCCTTCTTGGCATACACGGAGACCCTGACCCCAAAGCTGGTCTGCAGCCACTCGAGGTTCGACACTCCGATAGGCCAGAGGAAGACGTTGTCGGGACAGGGCAAGTAGCCCCCAAAGTCGAGGTGTAGGTATTCCCACATCTGCATCGGCGTCTCCTTGTGATACCCCGCTGTAGCCCAGCGGTTCGCGCAGTGGCCCAAGCTCTATCAGCATAATCCTGGCGGCAGACACCTGCTGAACGTGTGTGGCGCAGCGCCTAGCGGAACTTGGACCGCCCCGAGAATCTCACCACCGGTCGTTTGTGCGTACTTCGAGGTGACTTGGCCACGTTGCCGTCCCAGAACACTCCGACTCGAACTTGTACATTCGATAGCTCCCCCCTTTTTTGGCGGCGTACCTGTCCGTTGCGACTGTCACAGAAAACGTCCGGCAGCATTGGCCAGGAGACCAGCCAATGGCGGCACAACAAAGGTAATGCCGTAGCGAACAAGCGCGGGCTTGGCACCGACGAGCGCCACTTCCAGTGGGAGGCGCGACACGGACCAAAGCGACCACGCTGCGATGAAGCCAACTGTGGCACCCAGGCCCGCACCCGCCTGGTAGAACACAGCCACGAGAGGGAACACAGCGTATGGCGCGCCGGGCACCAGCCCACCGACCACACAACCGATAAGCACCCCCCTGACACCCGCTTGAGCACCCAGCCAGCGGGAAATGAGTTCCCTGGGCACGAGCACCTGGACCAGGCCGGCTATCAGAAAGCTCAGCAGCAATATCAGGACATTCTTCCACAGCGCGCGTCCCGCAGCCAACAGTCCAGCCATCGGCAGGTCACGCCCTCGCACGAAAGCGATTGCCAGAAGCACCGTGGCCACGGCAGCCAGGATCAGCGTTGTAGCATCCATTGACCTGCTCCTCTTCTCGTGTCGGTCCAAGCTGCTCCCTCACATATCCACGTCTACGGCTCCCCGTCGTAGCGCCCTTCGGGTTGCAGGAGGCCGATTCGCCTGGGCTTGCAGACCAATCCCCCTGGATGAACCGAGTCCTATTCGTTTGCGCTGTGGTACTTTGCGACTTGCTCGGATGACCGCCCGGTCACGGATCAGCCAACAGGCCCCTGTGGCATGCCCAGAAAGAGCATTCTGCAACAGCGCTTGCAGTGCGCCAACCCCCGGGGCCCATGCCAATGAAAGAGCCCGTCCACCGACCTGCAGCCCCGCGCAACCCAAGGGGGCTGCGTGGCAGCCTCGCCTGTCGGCGAGACGCTGCACAGCGGACGGGCTTTGATGTTTGCTGTGTTGGCCACCTGCCCCCGCCCAGGGGGATGCGCCGTACCTGGACTTGGAGTCGGAGGGTCCGTCATTCTCGTGACGTTACCTGTGGCACAAGGCGCGCCTGGAGGGATTCGAACCCCCGACCATCAGATTCGAAGTCTGCCGCTCTATCCGCTGAGCTACAGGCGCACGCCTACACCGCAGATTATAGCGCAGGGCTACTGGCTGGGCAAACAGATGCGCACGGTGGCCACCTTCTTGGATGTGGAGACTGCGCACAGAACGTTGCCACATCTTTCTAGACTGCCGCCCTGATCGTCGCCAGCTTCGGGGAAGGTCACTGTTTCACCTCCACACGATGCCGCAGATCGACACGAAAGACGTCCCCCGTTCGTCGGCGGGACAACGCTCGTAGGCGACCTGTGCGCCCTCCACAGGCTGCAGCAGACTCAGCGCCAGGTAGATCGGCGGGAGGCCACACACGTTGCGCCGATCACCATCGCGCTGGATGGCGTCAAAGAATCCCTGCGCGTCGCCCGCGCAGATCCGCTCGATCAGCTCCTGGTCAGCCGCCTGCAGACGAGCGCGCTCCACGAGGCCCACTGTCTGTCCACCAAAGGCCGGACCGACGTGTGACAGATCAGCCGCTGCCACAACCACTACTGAGCGGCCAGCCACGGCCTGTCGAAGGGCATCCAGACAGGCGTTGAGCGCTGGGGCCTGCAGTGGATCCTCTTCACCGCGCACAAACCTCTCGAAGGAACCGCACAGCATCGGGACCAACTCGCACGGCTGTTCCTCGCGGATGTAGTGCAGCCAGATGGCAGCCAGCTCAATCGAGTGCTCACCACGGTGGTGCAGCTCGCCAGCAAAGGCCGCTTCGGGCCCAATCGCCTGCGCCACAGCATCCACGATTGGCTGCGCCGTGGGCAGGACGCCAAACGGTGTGGCATAGTGCTGCCGAGTCAACGTCAACAGGTTCGCTTCACTGTAGTGATCGGTGCCCAGCACCACGACCAGTTCGGCCGCCTGTGCCATCTCCGCTGCGCGTTGCCATACACGGCCATACACGGCCCCGCCGCGAGCAAAGTCAATGTGCGGGCTGATCAGGCCGCGGCCCGCGGCGAAATCGGAGCCCACATCACCTGCAGCGTCGAGCGAAGCCTGCAACAACTGCCGCAGCTCATCCCGGTCGGTTGGGTACGATTGTCCGCCGTTGGCCAGCGGTCGGAAAGGCGCCTGCCGGTATTCTGCCAGGGCCTGCTCCTTGGCCTGCGAAAAACGCTCGTTGTCCAGCAGCAGCGCATCATCGAGGTTATCGAGCAGTTGCTCGACTGTGCTCGCTGCCACGCTCATGCCGAAGCGAACAGCCAGCGAGGCAGAGAGAGCGGAAGCGTCCCGCGTGCCATCGCACAGTGCCAGCAGCGGGGCCAGTTGCTGGGGAATGACAATCGTCTTGTCGGTCAGGCGCAGCGGATCCCGCAGCAGGATCGCCGGCCGACCCCCGTGGACCACCGGGCGGGCATCCACGGCGCGCAACTGGGGACGGCTGTTCCTCGCGATGGTCTTTACCCTCCGGACAGCGTCATATATGCTTCCACCACCTGCCGGAACAGCGGCGCGGCATTGCGTCCCCCTTCACCGCCATGCTCAAGCACGACAGCCACGGCAATCTGCGGGGCGTCCGCCGGAGCATAGCCCACAAACCAGGCATGGGGTTCGTGGGGCGGGGCTTCTGCCGTGCCGGACTTGCCGGCCATGCGCACCGCTGCGCCGATGAAAGCACGAGATGCCGTACCGTACGATACCACGCCCTCCATAGCCCGACGAACGACATCCAGGTTGGCAGCTGAGACGGGCAGCTGGCCTAGAACCTGCGGACCATACTCCTGCGTACTGCCGTACATTGGTGAGTGAACACGCCGCACCAATCGCGGTGCGTACAGCGTGCCGCCGTTGGCAACTGCCGCCACCAGATTAGCCATTTGCAGTGGTGTGACCAGCACGTCACCCTGCCCGATGGCCATATTCACCGCATCACGTGGCAGCCATTCCTGCTCTGCCCCAGAATAGTGTTGCGACTTCCAGGTAGGGTCCGGTATGAGACCAGTTGCCTCATCCAACGCATTCAACTGGCTCGGCGCACCGAGACCAAAGCTGCGGGCATACCGCGACAGGGCGTGGGAATCCCTCTGGTTCAACGCCTTGCCAATCTCCCAGAACACCGTGTCACAGGACTGCACCAAGCCGTTCAATAGATCGAGCGTGCCATGGCCACTGCGCACCCAGCAATAGCGCGTGGCACCATCGGCCAGACCGTCCCAGCGCCCAGCGCAGTAGTAGCTGTTGTACTGGGTCAGCCCCAGCTCCTCCATGCCAGCGGCCATGGTCACAATCTTGAAAGCAGACCCTGGCGGGTACATCCCCGCAGTCGCCCGATTCAGAAACGGGCGCCGGGCATCATTCAGCAGCGCCTGCCACTGTGCTTCGGTAGCACCAGCGGTCAGCACGGAGGGATCGAATCGAGGATAGCTAACCAGGGCTAGCACCTCTCCGCTGTGCACGTCCAACACCACGATGGCACCCACACGCTCGGCCAGGATGCTTTCTGCTGAGCGCTGCAGATCTACATCCAGCGTGGTATGGATGCTGTGTGCCGGCTCAGCGAGTCTCTCAGCCAGCGTCCAGACGATGCGCCCCTCTGGACTGATAATCGCCAGCGTCCCGCCCCGCTTGCCAGCCAGGTACTCCTCACCCCAGCCCTCCAGACCGGACACGCCCACGCGGTCACCGGGCTGGTATCCCTCTGTTTCCAGACGTGCCAGCGTCTCGGCATCGATTTCGGCCATGTACCCGACCACCTGTGCAGCAAGAGCGCCATGTGGATAGGTGCGCACCGGCGTCTCCCGCCAAGTGATCCCCGGCACTGAGGACAGCAACTCCTCTTTGGCCTGTGCTACCTCGGGACTTAGGCTCCCAATGGGCATGAACCAGTCGGGGCGGGCAGCCTGGGCGTATAGTGCTTTCACCGTCTCTTGCGGCAAGCCGAACAGTGCACTCAACACCTGGAGCAACTGCGCCTCGTCCTCGATCTGTCCTGGCACTACCCCCACTTCGATGATGTGCCCCTCTGTGGCAAGGGGCCTGTCCTTGCGATCGTAGATATTGCCCCGTGACGGCACACGGATGAACATGTGAACCAGGTTGTCACGGAGCAACAAGGGGAAGATGGCTTTGGGCGCCCAGTCGACAGCCCAGCTCTGCTGGTTGTGGGACAGATCCAGCCCATTCTCGACCTGGAACTGGCCTGCGAGGTGAGTATCCACCGTCAAGGTGAAAGTGACCTGTGCAGTGGTGGTTACAGCCCGCTGAGCGCTGACGATGCTGGCAGTCAAACCGGTAATGGTCGCCTCTTCAGCTATGGCCTGATAGCGCGCTGTAAACCTCTCGGCCGGAATAAGCTGCTGGGCAGAGGGCGAAAGCAGAGTGTACATCCGATCGTAGGCACCGTCCTGCCAAGCACGCAAGAATTCGCGTGCCACCGCCTCAGCCCCTGCAAGCGATGGCGTGGGCGGCGGTGGGGTCGGCGACGGGACAGTTGTAGGTTGTGGCTGCCCGCGGCACGCGAAAAGCGTCGCCAGCGCCAGCAGGAACACAACCGACAACAGCCAGCGGCGGCGCACAATGCAGGGTTTCTTCGCTACCAGGAATGGCCAGTTCAACATGGCGTGTCCATTATACTTCACGCTGCCGCATTCGGGAAGAGACAGCTGAGGCCGTGGTTTCTACCTTTGCACAAGCTGAGCCTCCGCAGCCTCAAGGACCGCATCAACCGTGATGTCGCGCACACACGGGTGGCTTGCTAGCTCTGTTGGGGGGTAGTCCAGCCGATCGCAGGGGATGCACTCCCAGTCGGAAGTAAGGACGCGGTGCTTTTGTGGATCTCCCCATGGCCCGAACTTGGCGGCATCCACCGGGCCGTAAAGGTGCACAGTGGGCGTCCCAGTGGCCACCGCGAGGTGCAGTGGGCCACAGTCCGGACCAACGACCAGACGGCAGCGTTGAAAGAGTGCAGCAAGCTGTCCGAGGGTGGTGCCGCTGGCAGCAACGATGGCTTCGGAATGCATTCGCGCGTAGACCGACCATGCCAGATCGAGTTCGTCGCCGCTGCCGGTGAGGACGACCTGAACCGGCCAGCGCCCGATGAGGGCATCCGCGAGCTCGGCCCAGGCTTCCGGGCGCCACAGTTTGACAGGTGATCCTGCACCTGGGTGGATGGCGATGATGTCGTGCGCCGCCGTCAACCCACGCTCCGCCAGGTAGCTGGTAACATACTCCTGGTCTTGTTCGGTGACTTTGAACTCCAGGGGCTGCGGCCCTTCGGGCACGAGCTGACCAGTCTCCCGCAGCAGCTGTTCGATCAGTGCCAGGTTCTGCTGCACCTCGTGGCGCCGGCTGACATAGGGCACCGCCTGGGTGAGGAAGGGCTCACACTCAGGGATCGCAAAGCCTACGCGTCGCGGGATTGCTGCCAGGTATGCCAAGAGCGCTCCCCACCAGTGATCGAAGCGCAGCACCACTGCGGCATCAAAGCGCAAGGCTCGCAGCCGCCCAACCCACTGCCACAGCGTGCCATAGGGTGCCAGGAGTGACCCCTTGGGCTGGCGCGTGAAGCCGGGGAACTCACAGGTTATGATCTCGTCCAGGCCAGGGTTGCCCCGCACCACTGAACGCCCCCACGGCCCGATCATGCACGTCAAGTGCCCGTCAGGAAAGGCGTTTCGCAGCAACCGAAACGCTGGTGTGGCAAAAAGCAGATCACCAATGTGATCTGGGCGGATCAACAGAATGCGAGGCGCTTCAGACAGCGGACTGACCCTGCGCAGACGCAACGGCGAACTCAGCGCAGCGAAAGCGCGCAGCAGAATGAGGCGCAGACGCTGGCGCCTAGCGCTCATACGCCTGCTCCAGGGAACGGGTGACCATCGGCCAGCCGAAATGGCGCTCAACAAAAGCCCGCGCGGCACGTCCCAGTTGCTCGCGCTGCGCGTCATCTTTCAGCAGGGCAAGCACCTGCGCAGCAAAGTCATCCGCCCGATCAGCCAGGGCGACATCACGTCCCGGCGTCGCATGGATACCTTCGCAACCCAGCGTGGTGGAAAGGAGCGCCTTGCCCATGGCCATGGCTTCGAGGACCTTCAGACGAGTGCCCCCGCCGGTCAGCAACGGCACGACGTAGACTGCGGCGGCAGCGATGTAAGGCCGGGGGTCGTCGACAAAGCCGGTTACCGTCACACCCGGCATGTTTGCCAGTGGCATCAGGCGCGGATGAGGATCCCTGCCAACGATGTAAAAGTGCGCGCCGGGCCATGCCTCCTGCACAGCGGGCAACACTTTCGAACAGAACCACAGGACAGCGTCAACATTGGGCCGAAAATCCATCTTACCGGTGAATACCAGTGCCTCAGCTCCCAGCGGGGCAGGGGACACGATGCCAGGCTGGTAGTATTGCGTGTCCACACCGTTGGGCACAACGATGGGTTTCAGAGCAGGGACCAACCGGGCGAGCGCATCCGCATCTGCACGCGAACAAGCGATTACCCGCTCCGCCCGATGGCAGACCGCTGCCTCGTAGCGGCGCAGCTTTCGCCACTGGATCAATGAGTAGAACGCACCCAGCCACCGCCGCGGCTGTCGCGAATCCGACTCAAGAATGCGTTGCTGAAGCAGGTACTCGGCATTGTGCGCATCGTACACCAGCAGCGGCGCATCGTCCGCTGCAAGCTGCTTGGCCCTCAAGCCGTATTGCGCCATTTCCAGCCCCTCCACCTCTACCACATCTGGACGCGCTGCGTTCAGCACTGATTCCAGTTTCTTGTCAAACAGGGTAGAGGAAAGCCGGTGGTGCATGTCTGGGTCGGGCGAGGCCAAGGTCGTCCACAAGCGACGTAACTTGCCTCGACTGGGCATAGACACGGTGTCCAGGCTGGCGCACAGTCCTTGCAGAGGTCCCAGGTCGCTTCCCTGACGGTGAGCAGCCGTGAAAGACAGCAGGTGTACCTCATGCCGTCTGGCCACCTGCGCAATGAGGTTCAAGTTGCGGATGGCAGTGCCCTGTTGTGGGGGGTATGGCAACTGCGGTGTGAGGAAGAGGATTCGTTTGCCCATGCTTACTCCTTCGTATGCCCGGCGCTGAGCTCCCTTGCTCGGATCGTCGCTGGCGGACGAAACACCTGCTCTCGCAAGCAACACATCGCCCTGCGGCTACGCTCCAAGGCGGTGATATATGTCCAGTGTCTCCAGCGCAGCCTTTTTCCAGGAGAAGCGACGCGCCCGCCTGAACCCCTTCTCTCTCATCTGCTTGCGCAATGCTTCATCAGAAAGCAACCGCCAGATAGCTACTGCCATGCCGTCCACATCGGATGGGTCCACCAGCAGGGCAGCGTCTCCAACCACCTCTGGCAAAGATGAGGTGTTGGACACCACCACTGGGGTGCCACAGGCCATCGCTTCCAGCGGCGGCAGGCCGAAGCCTTCATAGAATGCCGGATGAACGAGCAGCTGTGCAGCGTTGTACAGTCCCAGCAGCTCCTCCGGTGAAACACGCCCCAAAAAGTGTACCCGCTCGCCAAGATCAAGCTTCCCGACCAGCGCGAACACCTCCTCGAACAGCCACCCCTCTTCCCCAGCCAGCGCCAAGTCCACCTCGGCATGGTAGTCATCCAGCAGCTTCTTGTACGACATCAACAGAGTAGGCACGTTCTTCCGTGGTTCAATGGTGCTCACGAAAAGGATATAGTCCCTGCGAAGGCCCATCCGCTCCATGACCTGCTGAGGCAAGGGATCATCCAAGGGCCGGTAAATCGGATGCGCCGCCTCATGGACGACTGTTATCTTGTTCTCCGGCGCCCCGGTCAGACGGACGATGTCATGCTTTGTGCTTTCCGACACGGCAATGATGTGGTCACAGTTGCGCACTGCCTGATCGATCTGACCGTAGTAGCTGGCGCTCTGGGGAGTCAGGAAGTGCGGGTACAGCAGGAAATTGAGATCATGAATGGTGATCACTGACCTGCAATTGCGTCGGAACGGGGGGATAAAGTCAGGACTGTGCAGTACGTCAAGATCCGCCGTCGCTAGCTCCAGGGGCAGCAGGAGTTGCTCGAGCCGGTGGTGAGGGGGAGTCCATAGCGCACGCTTCTGGAAATTGGGTCGCTCGACCAACCTGGACCCATCCCTGCGGCTCTGAAAGACAACGAACTCGTCATCCTGCGCAAGATTGGCAAGTTCATGCAGCAGACGAAGAGTGTATTGGCTGATGCCAGCCTGCCTGTAGTAGACGAGTCGGGCGTCTATTCCAATGCGCACAGAATGCGCTCTCCTCCTTCGTTCAACAACAAACCCCCCACTTCTGCATCGAGAAATGGGGGGCAACGATGACCCACTGTGTTGTTATCCTACCACGTTATCCTGCTGCGGTCAAAATGGGCTGAGTGGCCAAGTCGATCCTTCCAGTTCGAGCAGGCGTCGCTTCATGTCAAGGCCACCGCCAAAACCAGTCAGCCGCCCGTCCTGCCCGACGACGCGATGGCAGGGCACGACAACGGGAAAAGGATTGGAGGCCATCACCTGGCCGACCGCTCGGTCGCCTCTCGGCGAGCCAGCCTGAACAGCTACCCAGCCGTAGGAGGCCACCAGCCCACGGGGAATAGATCGCACTATGTCCCAGACTCGCGTCTGGAACCTTGTGGCGCCTGACACGTCCAGGGTCACGTCTTCAAAGCGGACGTCCTCGCCACTGAAGTAGCGAAGCAGCTTTTGTTGCATGCTGGCAAGGATCGAGCTGCTGCCTTCCTCCGCAGTTGGGCAGCGCTGCAGCAAGGGGTCCAGCGCCTGCTGGCGCGAGCTAGCCGGCAGCGTGGTCCCGAGCAGCCCTGCCTCAGAGGCGGCAACGCCCATCCAGCCCCAGGCCGTGCGACAGGCGACGATCATGACGTTCATGGGGACCTCCACCACCATTATAGGTTGCCGCATCCAATTGTCAAGAGACCGCCGAAATGATCCGGGAGAATATGGCCAAGACCATCATGTCTGATAGAGGCGAGGCCTTTTGAGCGCCCAGCGGCTGGCGGTATAATTGCGATGATATGCAGGCTGGTGAGATCGAACTCGAACTGCAGGTTGGAGTAGCCAAGGCTGGCAAATACGCCACCAGGGAAAGCGGGGACAGCCTGGAGATGATCGAGCGTCCAAATGGCGGGCTGTCACTGGTTCTGGTCGACGGGCAGCGCAGCGGCAGCGCTGCCAAGCGCATCAGCAACCTGGTGGCGCGCAAAGCGGTGTCCCTTCTCGCTGAGGGCGTTCGCGACGGTGCAGCGGCTCGAGCCGCCCATGACTACCTGCGGACATACCGCCAGGGCAAGGTGTCCGCTGAACTGCACATCGTTTCGCTCGACCTGGTGACACGGACCATCGTCATCTCGCGCAACAGCCATTGCCCCGTGCTTGTCTTTCATGCGGACAGCCTGCAGAGACTCGATGCACCGAGCCAGGCCATTGGCATCCACGCCAGCACCAAGCCAGTGATCACCGAGCTCCAGGTGGCCGCCAATACCTGGGTAGTCGCCTTCACCGACGGCGTGTTGGACGCCGGACATCGGCTCGGATCGTCATTCGATGTTGCAGATTTGGTCGCTTCCTTCATACAGAACGCCAAGGGGGATGCCCCTGCTCTGGCCGACGCGATACTGTCCCGTGCTTTGGAGCTGGATCAGGGGCGACCGCAAGACGATATGAGCGTGCTGGCGCTGGCGCTGCTGCCTGATGATAACATTGGCAGCACACGCCGCATGACAGTCCGCTTTCCCGTACCGCCCTTCTAGGGACGCCACCAGGTGGAGGCCAATGATGCGCGTCGTCTTGGTGGGCATATGCGGCAGTGGCAAGACGGCTCTAGCCCGGCGCCTAGGTCGCCTGGGATATGAAGTGCGTGAGTGTGGCCAGGAGCACTCGGAAGTCCCTCACATGTGGCAGGTCATCTCTCAGCCTGACATTCTCATCTATCTGGATGCCAGCGAACCTGTCGTCGAGCGTCGAGGACAGCGACATTATGTGAAAAATCACTGCGAGACACAGCGACGGCGTTTGGCGCACGCCCGGGCCCACTGCGATCTCTACATCATGACCGACGACCTAACCGAATCGCAGGTGCTGGAGCTGGCGCTCGATTTCCTCACTCATTATGTACCCCAAAAGACGCTGCATTTGACAGACAATTCGTGATTGCCTATAATGCTGCGACGTAGAAAGCGTGCTTGCCACACCCATGGCGGGTGTGGCTATTATTTGCCTCTCCAGGGCTTTGGAGGAAGAACTCGATGCAGCAACGTGACGTGACTCTGTTGATGCTCATCATTCTGCTGACCGCTGCGGCAGCCTGGGTGGTGTGGCCCAGCAGCCCAGGTCTGCACATTCATCTCGGGCCTATCGGTATCGATCGTGACATCAAGGTGTACCGCGGACTCGACCTGCAAGGAGGGATGCAGGTCGTACTTGAGGCCGACATGCCCGCAGGGCAGCAAGTGGACGCTGACAGCATTGGCGCTGCAAAGACGATCGTGGAGAATCGAGTGAACAGCCTGGGCGTGGCGGAACCGCTCGTGCAACTGGCAGGCTCCAACCGCATCGTTGTCGAGTTGCCCGGCATCACCGACCCCGAGCTGGCCATCGACACCTTGCGGGAGACGGGCCTGCTGGAATTCATAGACGCCGGCAACACCTTTCTTCCTCCTGGCACAGAGGTGCGAACGAGTTTCAGCGAGACTGGTGAATTCGGCATCGAGACGCCGACGCCAGAGCCCACCGCGACTAGCACGCCATTGGCCACAGCAACGCCCACTCTCACTGCCACGGAGGTCGTTTCGCCCACGGCTGCCGCCGAGACAGAGCCCGCGCCCACTCCCGAGACACGCCTCTTTCGCACTGTTATCACCGGCCAGCATCTGGAAGCGGCGCAAGTTGGACAGGACGAATACGGTCGGCCCCAGATCGATTTCAAGCTCACCAATGAGGGGAGCGGAATCTTTGCCGAGCACACGCAGGCCAATGTCGGCCGCTACCTGGCCATTGCCCTGGACGGCGTGATCATCTCGTCTCCGCGCATAGAGACTGCTATCACGGAGGGTGCGGGCCGGATCAGCGGCGACTTTACGCTTGCCGATGCGCGTAGCCTGGTCATCCAGCTACGCTACGGTGCACTACCTGTCCCCTTGAAAGTGATCCAGGTCCGCACCGTTGGCCCTACTCTGGGCCAGGACTCGGTGGCCAAGAGCGCACGGGCGGGCGTCATTGGTGTTGTGATTGTCCTGCTTTTCATGGTGGTCTACTATCGTTTGCACGGCCTAGTGGCTGACATCGCACTGCTCATCTATGGGCTGGTCACGTTCGCCTTGTTCAAGTTGATCCCGGTGACATTGACCTTGCCTGGTGTGGCAGGCTTTCTGTTCTCGGTCGGTACTGCGGTCGATGCCAACATCCTGATCTTTGAACGCCTGAAGGAAGAACTGCGCCAGGGGAAGCTGTACCGTTCAGCCATCCAGGCTGGGTTCAATCGCGCCTGGACGTCCATACGTGACTCTAACCTTTCCACACTGATTACGTGCGCCATCCTCTATTGGTTCGGCTCCAATTTTGGCGCGAGCATGGTCAAGGGGTTCGCGGTTACACTATTCCTGGGCGTATTCGTCAGCATGTTCACCGCCATCACAGTCACGCGCACAGTCATCCGTCTGCTATATGCCATTGGTGGTGAAGATCTGCGTGACAGCAAGTGGCTGATCGGACTCTAGAATCAACGGTCCAGGGGCATCGCTCCTGGCGTGGGGAGGACCTATGACAGACATTGTCGGAAAGCGACACTGGTATTTCCTGATCTCGGCCTTGGTCATCATCCCGGGGCTGGTGGCGATGGGCATCTCTTTCGTGCGCTTTGGCAGCCCCCTGCGTACGAGCATTGATTTCACCGGCGGCGCTCTGATGGAATTGGCCTTTGAACAGGAGGTACAACCAGGTTTGGTGCGGCAGATTTTCGTTCAGCGCGGCTACGGGGATACGGTCGTACAGACGACGCTGGATGAGAAGACGGTGCTGATCCGTTCCAAAGAGCTCAAGGAAGGCGAGAAAGCTGAGATTCAAGCCGAGCTGCAGGACAGCTTCGGCCCACTGACTGAGCTGCGCTTCGATCAGGTCGGTCCGACCGTTGGGCGCGAGGTCACGCGGAGTGCGACGCTGGCCATTGCAGCAGCAGCGATCGTAATCATGGCGTTTATCATCTTCTCCTGGCGCAAGGTGCCCCATGCGTTGCGATATGGCATCTGTGCCACCGTGGCAACACTGCACGACGTGCTGGTGACGATGGGCATCTTCTCCATCTTGGGCCTGCTCCTGGGCTGGGAGGCCGATGCCCTGTTTCTCACGGCGATGCTCACCATAACGGGCTTTTCGGTGCAAGACACGATTGTCGTGTTCGATCGCATCCGGGAGAACATCCCCAAGAGGCGCGGAGAGCCCTACGAACAGATCGTCAACCGCAGCCTGTTGGAGACGGTGCACCGCTCATTGGCCACACAGTTGAACGCAATCTTTATCCTGGTGGCAATCCTCTTCTTTGGTGGGGCCACGATCCAGCAATTCATAGCCACCTTGCTGGTGGGGCTCATCAGTGGCACGTACTCGTCCATCTTCACCGCGGCACCGCTGCTTGTGGTTTGGGAACGGGGCGAGATTCGCCGCCTATTTCGGCGTTCTCAGGCGCGGGTGTGACCCCTCCCCCGCAGATTACCGGAGCCCGGTTCCATGCGAGCCGGGCTTTTTGTTTGGCCTCCGATCCCGAGCACCCTGGTGATCCTGTCAACAGCATGTGCTGCACGATAGCTGCTCAGCTTTGAGGCCAGAGCCAGCCGGCTGCACAGGTCCGGCGAGACATGTTTAGCAATCCGTGGCGAGAGCAGTATAATCGAGTCCAGCAGTCACAAGGAGCGCTGGTATGCGTGCCCTGGTGTATGACGGTGAGCTGACACTGAGGACCGACCATCCCCAGCCCGTGCCGCCTCGCGGAGAGGCTCTCGTGCAAGTTAGTCTGGCGGGCATCTGCAACACGGATCTCGAGATTATGCGCGGCTACATGGGGTTCAAGGGCATCCTGGGACACGAGTTTGTGGGGGTGGTTGAGTGCTGTGAAGATCCAAGCCTTGTCGGCCAGCGGATAGTCAGCGAGATCAACTGCTCCTGCGGAACGTGCCCCACTTGTCTGGCAGGTCGCCCAACACACTGTCCGCAACGCACCACTTTGGGAATCTGGGGACGGGATGGGGCGATGGCCGAGTATTGCGCAGTGCCGGCGCGGAATCTGCACGTTGTGCCCGACAGTGTTTCGGACGAGCAAGCCGTGTTCACGGAACCACTGG
Source organism: Anaerolineae bacterium (assembly GCA_041549915.1). Lineage (GTDB taxonomy): Bacteria > Chloroflexota > Anaerolineae > UBA2200 > UBA2200 > JBFEPU01. Next base: position 14,259 of record JBFEPU010000001.1, read on the forward strand.
CAGCAGCTCTGCAGATCCTAGAGCAGGTGCATCTGCGACCCACAGAGCACGTTGTTGTGATTGGCGATGGCAAGCTGGGCTTACTGGTAGCGCAGGTGATGCGCCTGACGGGCTGCGATCTGCTCGCTGTGGGCCGACACTCAGAGAAACTGGCCATACTCGAGCGGCAGGGGATACCAACGCGCCTGGCCAACAATAGCCTCGAAATCCAGGCGGACGTGGTTGTCGATTGTACGGGCACCCCGGATGGTTTCGCTTCGGCCCGGGCCATGGTAAGGCCCCGGGGAACCTTGGTGCTGAAAAGCACGTTTCAAGGACAGAAAGAGGTAGACCTGACCTCTCTTGTTGTCGATGAGATCAAGCTGGTTGGTTCTCGTTGTGGACCTTTTGGGCCAGCCCTGCGCTTGCTGGACCAGCGCCTGGTAGATGTGGAACCACTGATCACAGCTACGTATCCCGTCGAAGAGGGTATAGTAGCATTCGAGCAGGCGGGGGCGAACAGCAGCATCAAAGTCGTGCTGCGCCCCTAGGAGAGAGTGGGCAATGAGAAGACCAGTGCTTCTTGCCGGGCTGTTGGGGCTTGTTATGGCGCCCCTAGCCGCAGCCTGCACCCCAGCCGCTCCGACATCCATAGTCACACCGCATGCCAGACCCTCCACACAAGCCCCTACTGCTGTTCCTTCACCTACGGCGACCCTCGCCCCTTCACCTACACAGGTCGCAAAGCCACAGGCCGTGCGTGAGGTCACCTTGCGTGCACTGCCAGGTGTTGGCCGCGCTCCTCAGGCCATTGCGGTGTTGGATGGCATCGTCTATGTGGCGAATCGTACGACACACAACGTCTCCGTGATCGAGGGCGACAAGGTTATTGACGTGATTGAGGTAGGTAACGCACCGGTCGCCATCGCCGCCGATGAAAGAACCGGTTTGGTGTACGTCGCCAACGAGGGCGATGACTCTATCTCCGTGATCTCTGGCAGCAGAGTGGTCAGAACAGTGCCCGCACCCCACAACCCAGCCTGTCTCGCAGCTCTCGACGGTCGACTATACGCAGGCGGGCGCGGCGAGAGCACCTTGGCTGTACTCGACGGATTCTCCGGCGTGCAGATTGCCACAGTGGCGCTCAGGGCCCGGATCGGCATCCTGGCTCTGACCGTGAATCCGGCAAACGACCTGCTCTATGCGAGTGTCTACAGTGGTGTGGAAATCGTGCATCTGGAGGATCTGAGCATCGTTGGCAGTCTGGAGCGTGAGGTCTATCGGACCCTGGGAGCGGATCCCGTGTCAGGACGCCTCCTGGTCGGCGAGTACGATGCCGAGTCCAGGGAACAATACTTGGTCGCCTATGATGCCTTGGGACAGAGAGAACTGGGCCGGGTGCCAATCGGCGGTGACCCTCGCGGAATAGCCGTAGACGCTGAGGGCGGTCGCATCTATGTGACCAACTCGTGGACGAACGACGTTTCGGTGATTGACGCGCAGAATCTGCAGCCCGTAGCCACCATTCCTGTCGGCCTCAGGCCTCTCGACGTGGCGGTGGGCAAAGAGGGCGTTGTATACGTCGCCAACTCGGGCAGCGACAATGTCAGCCGTATCCATGGCGAGAGCAACCGCATGCTCGGTGTGGTGCCCCTGGGCTTGCTGCCGGCCGGGATGGCCATCGACCCAGAGACTGGAGATGTGTACGTCGCCAGCCCCAGCACAAACAGCATCTTCGTCTTGAGCGGTGAGAAGGTGGTGAGGGAGATACCGGCAGGGCTGCACCCTTCCGAACTGGCCCTGAGCCCAGACGGTGAGACCTTGTTCGTGTTGAACCTTGTGGGCGGCGACCTAATGGCCATCTCCACGCCAGATAAGAACCTAGTCCGAACAGCGGATATCGGGATACTGCCGCGAGGCCTGGCCCTTGTGCCCGAAGCGGGCCAGTTGTACGCTAGCGACGCGGTGCTGGACGCAGACAGCCAGCAACTATTGCGGCGCACTCAACTGCTAACGATCTACCGGTCCGAGGTCAAGCCCGCTCACATTCAAGTGGATCCGCGAGCTGGTCGCGCCTACATGGTGGCTTCAAACGGTGTGCCAGGCTCCAATAGTGGCTTGATGGTCTATGTGATAGACGTGAGGACCGGTGAGCGGATTGAGGGTCAGGTGGGCGGCCTGAGTATGTCTGGCCTGGCGCTCGATCCTGCAAGTGGGCGTATCTTTTCCACGGCCGGGCGATTTGGTCACTACGAGCTGATCGTCAACGATGCCAGCAGCCTCAGACGTGAGGCTGCGCTCGATCTACCTAGGTACCCAGCAGCGATCGCTTACAACCCAGTGACACATCACCTCTTTATCTTCCTGACCTACAGGGCTGCAGATGTCGAGCCAAGCTCTGAGATGCTGGTGTTGGATGGCCGTGGACTGGGCACTGTGGCTCGCTTTGAAATGCCAGGCCAACGGGCAACTGGTGAGGAGTACCACCTATCCGTTGATGCCAGACAAGGCTATGTCTACCTCTCCGACGCTCAGCGTGGTACGGTGCATGTACTGCGCGATGCCACACTGCCACCACCTCCAAGCCCCACACCTACCGACACGCCGACACCATGGCCCACACTGACAGCGCAACTCGAACCCAGCCGCACTGCCACCTTGGCCCAGGAGACAACCTGCACACAACTGCCGGGCCCGCGGTTCGAGGCGTACTGGTCCCGTGACAGGACCCTGCGCCTTGGCCTGGGTTGCGCGACGCAGGAGATGCAAAGCGTGTTCATGGCCGAACAGTCTTTCGAACGGGGCCATATGATGTGGCGTGAACCAGACCGCACCGTCTTCGTCCTTTACATCGACGGCGTTTGGCGTAGCTTTGCCGACCGCTGGCGGGAGGATATGGCGGAATACGGCTGCGAAGCCACCCCTCCCGGCAGCATGCTGCAGCCAAAGCGCGGCTTTGGGCTGGTCTGGTGCGTGGAAGAAGGCGTCAAAGAGGGGCTCGGCTGGGCTCTAGACGAGGAGCAGGGCTACACCAACGAATGGCAGACCTTTGAACGCGGCGAGATGATCGTCTCGGGTGCCGCGCAGGTCATCTATGCCCTCTTCGCGGACGGCACCTTCCTGGAATACCCGGTGCGTTGAGCCTTATCGCGACGCCTCTTGGCGTTGATTTCGCGCCAGATCGGCGAAGCATTTTGCTGGCGCATGCCTGATTCTGAAAGGGAGATGATGAAAGAAACCCACATACGCGTAGGGATCATTGGCCCAACGGACATTTACGTGACATCAGAAAGCGCCGGCCTTGATCCAGCCGCTTGTGAACGTATGGCCAGTGCGGCGGGGGAGAACCTGGCCCGCCGCGGCTACGAGTTGGTTGTGGTGCCCGACCGCGGCGTAGGGCTTTTGGCTGCCCAGGCCTACCATGCCGCAGGCGGCCGCAGAGTGATCGGCATCATCCCACATGGTGGAACCTCTGCACAGGCAGCTTCGAGTCGCTGTGAAGAGCACCGCCACCTGTGCCACGAGACAGTGGAAGACCTCACCTGGACAGCCCAGCATGAGCGCATCTGCCAGATCTCGGACATCCTGTTGTGCGTCGGCCTCAGCTGCGGCACCATGTCGGAGATTGCGTGGACCAAGTGGGTGGGGAACACTCCCATCGTGGTGATCGAGCCGCTGGTGAGCGGGATTCCGCCAGAGATCCAGGCAGAAATCGCCCTGCATTTGGTGAGCGGGTTGGAAGGCTTCTTTGAACTGCTGAGCGAGATGAACTTAAAGCCCGGCAATGGCGCAGGCTAGACCCCAGGCCAGCGTTGACCGTTCAGTGTCTCGTCGGCATGCGGGACAAGATAGCAGCACTCCTCCGCTAGCCCATCCAAACCTGAACCTCGTGTTGTTTGCCATCTCCCAGAAGCGGGATCTTGGCTCCAGGCAGATCCCCACCATCCAACGAAACCTGTTTCACGCCGCGGTTGACCGCCTGGGGATTCATTATGCGGATGTGATAGTGCGTTCGTCCGTCACGGTATCTGATGCTGTACTCAGACCATTCCCTGGGGACGCACGGTTCGAAGTAGAGAACGTCGCCCTCCCGCCGGAGCCCCAGTATCGCCTCGAGACCTACACGGTACATCCACGCGGCTGATCCGGTATACCAGGTCCAGCCACCCCGCCCAAGGTGCGCAGGATTGCTGTAGATGTCGGCAGCGATCACATAGGGTTCCACCCTGTAACGGGCGACGCGCTCCGGTGTCGCGCTGTGGCCGATGGGGTTGAGCAAACGGAACAGCGCCTCGGCGCGATCTCCTTGGCCCAGCAGCGCAAAGGCCCATGTGGCCCACAGGGCTGCGTGCGTGTACTGGCCACCGTTCTCACGGATGCCCGGCGGGTAACCTTTGATGTAGCCGGGATTCGGCTCGCTTCGGTCAAAAGGAGGCGTGAACAGAAGCAGAAGGCGCTCCTTTTCACGCAGCAGATTCTCCCACACGGCTTCCATTGCCGGTTCTGCGCGCTGGGCATCTGCAGCGCCAGAGAGAACCGCCCACGATTGGGCAATCGAGGCAACCTGGCACTCGAGATTCTGGGCGGATCCCAAAGGCGTGCCATCGTCGAAGTAGGCTCGCAGGTACCAGCCTCCGTCCCATCCGTGCTCTTCGAGGGCCTGGCGCAGGTCCTGCGCCCGCTCTCGGCATTCAGAAGCCCGGTCCCCATCGCCCATGAGCTCACAGAGCGGAGCAAAACGCTGCAGATTCGCGTACAGGAACCAACCAAGCCAAACACTTTCGCCCCGGCCGTTGACGCCAACCTGGTTCATGCCGTCGTTCCAGTCCCCGCTGCCCATCAGCGGCAACCCGTGCGGCCCTGCTGTGGACCCCTTGTCCAGGGCACGGCAGCAGTGCTCGTACAGACTCTGTGCCTCGGTGGTCACTTTGTAGTGGCCATAGCGCTCGACTTCTCCCGCCTCCAGCGGATCGCCCCTTCGGAAGGGCAACTCCTCTCTGAGAACAGATTCGTCCCCAGTGCATTCCACGTAATGCGCGGTGACAAAGGGGAGCCATAAGAGGTCATCCGCATACCGTGTACGCACCCCGCGCCCTGACGGCGGGTGCCACCAGTGTAGCACGTCTCCTGCCTCGAACTGGTGCCGCGCCGCCCGCAGGATGTGCTGGCGGGCAATCTCAGGTGCAGCATGCGTGAGCGCCATGACGTCCTGCAGCTGATCGCGGAATCCGAATGCGCCGCTGGACTGATAGAGCGCGGAGCGTGCCCATACACGGCATGACAGTGCCTGGTAGAGCAGCCAGCGGTTCAACAGCAGGTCGATGGTGGGTTCCGGTGTCTCAACTTGGACTGTGCTCAAGAGGTGGTCCCAAGAATCGTTAACGGCTTCCCAAGCCGCATCTACGGCGGCCGCATCCCGATGGTTTTCGACGAGCCGCAGCGCTTCATCGTAGTCTGCTCCCTGGCCGAGCAGAAAGAACACCTCCGTGCTGTCGCCGGGAGCAAGGTCAACATGAATCTGGGCTGCGGCGCAGGGATCGAGGCCAGGCTCGACTCTGCCTGACAGCCCTAGGCGCCTCAGCGCTGCCGGCTGTGCCATGTCGCCTTCTCGTCCAAGGAACTCCGTGCGATCACAGGTCAGACCGTGCAGCTCTTTGCTTGCGGCGACAAAAGCGACCCGCTCACGGAACTCCTCGCTATAGGTGTTGCGTGCCAGCAACAGATTGCGGCTAAGATCAAACTCAGGCACAATGTACTGCTGCGTTCCTTCCCTGTTGGTGCCCAGCACCCACTCGGCATAGAAGGTGGCGGTTATGCGCCGGTAGCGCTCTAGCAAGTTCTCCAGCTTCAGCTGGATGATCTTCACAGGCCTGTCCGGAACAGCGAACAGTCGCAAGCGCTGGCAGAGCCCATGGCTGCAATGCTCGAAGATGGAGTAGCCGGCCCCGTGCCGCACCAGGTACGGAGCAGATGCGCGAGCTGGCAGCGGCGTCGGAGACCAGACCTCACCAGTCTCTTCATCCCGCAGGTAGAGCGCCTCGCCCGGAGTGTCGCTTACAGGATCATTGCGCCACGGCGTCAGCCGGTTCTCGCCACTGTTCTCTGACCAAGTGTACCCGGAGCCGGATTCGGACACCAGGAACCCGAAGCTCGCATTGACAATCACGTTGATCCAGGGAGCTGGAGTCCAACCATCACGCTGCAAGTAGATGACGTACTCACGCCCGTCAGCGCCAAACCCGCCCCGGCCGTTGTCGAACAGAAGATCCTGGGGTCGCTGCACTGCTGGTGTTGACTCCGCAACCTCCGCTGCCTGGTCCCCAGACAGACTGGGGACCAGGTCGGGCAATCCAGCTGGCACCACTTCGAGCCTGGCCAACTGATCCCCCAGGGAACCCGCATTCCCGCGCAGGATAGCGCCGGCTGCGGTTTGCAGCAGCGTGCGGCTACCCTCATCAAGTTGGTCAGCGCGGAGCACGAAAACGCCGCCCCGTCTGTTCATCCAGTTCTCTCCACCAGTGCGCGCGATTAGGCGGTGCACATAGCTGTGCAATTCGTCGGCATAGCCAGTCTCCCGCTCATTCAGAATGACGAGGTCAACTTTCAGCTGACGCTTCCTCCAGTAGGCATGGGCACGAAGCACCTCATAGAGAAGGTCGGCCTCATCGCGGTCGCGAATGCATATCAGAAGGATCGGGTAGTCCCCAGAGATAGCGTAGGGCCACAGACTGGACTGGCCTTGGCGGTTGCCCGCCAGCGTGCTCGGATCGGCGCGCAAGCCACTGTGCGAGTACAGCAGAACAGAAAGCAGCTTCTGCATTCGTTCCAGTTCCGGTGTGCTGATATCCATTTCGCGCAATTCCTGTCGGTGGATATCACGGGCTCTGCCAAAGGCGCGTCTCACCATCAACCACGACTGGTAGCGACGCGCCGCCGTCAGCGCCTCCTCGCGTGACGTCGCTGCCAGGGTAACACAGGCCACCTCAGCGCCGGTATGCGGCAGAAGGCGAAGCCTCTGACCAATACACATGATCGGATCCAGTGTTGCTCCGGTGGTACCAGACAGCCCTGAGCGGCCGCGCGTCAGCGCTGCAGGCTCACGAGGTGTCTGACCCCGATCGAGGAAACGGACCCGGTCGGTCTCGTAGGCACCGGTGGTCTTCCTGCGGCCTTTGGTGACCAGCAGGTGGGCCAGGTAGATGGGCTCCTCCTCGTCGGAACGCGGGCGACGCCGAAACAGAAGTGTGTTCAGTTCGGGCACGTATTCACTTTCCACAAAGAGCTTGCCGAACGCTTGGTGCCGGGCGTCCGCATCCCGCGAGCCGAGCACGACCTCTGCATAGCTGCTGAGCCATAAATCGCGGCGAAGGTTGCTGTCGTTGGTCAAAGTCACGCGTCGGATCTCCACATCGTCGTCCGGTGATACGGTCACCTCCGCACGGAGCGAAATGTCGTGGTCCTTGCGACGGAACTCTACCTTGTGGGCGTAGACGAGCACCTCCTCCCAGCCCGGCGCCGCAGCCGTGGGCTGGTAGCCTACAGACCACAGCTTGTTGCGACTCCTGTCCTGGACATAGATCCAGGTGCCCCAGTTATCCAGGGTCGTGTCAGCACGCCAACGAGTGAGAGCCACGCCATTCCACTCACTGTAGCCCCCGCCGGCGCTGGTGATCAACACCGAGTACCTCCCATTGGAGAGCAGGCATGTCTCAGGCACCGGTTTGCGCATAGATGTGTGATAGGGTGAGTCACTGGGCAGCGGTCTGGCCGGGCGGGCAGCCCGCGTTTCCTGCGGGTGTGGGTACTCAGCAGGTGCCTGTGATGGTATCTGCTCGTGAAGGATCAACCCAGTGGCCTGGATGCGCGGATCGGCATGGAAGCGCCCCACCATGACGTCGTCACACAGGTAGTTCACGATGGACAGCAAGATCATGCCCTGGTGATGCGCCATATAAGATCGCACGATCGCGCTCTGCTGCCCTGGCGGGACACGCGATGTGGTGTAGTCAACGGCCTCATACAGGCCATAGCGGCCCAACATGCCCCGCTCGATCAGAGCAGACAGGTTGTCCAGCGTCGCCATGGGGCGCATCGATAGTGCGAGCAGCGAAGCGTAGGGTGCCACGACCAACTCCTCGCTCAAGCCGCGCTTCAGGCCCAGGCCGGGGACACCAAATGCTTTGTACTGGTAGTTCCCTGCCGCGTCAAAGAGATAGTACCCAGACTCCGAGATGCCCCAGGGTACGCCCCGCTGACGTGCATAAGCGATCTGACGCTCAACCGCGACGGTCTTGGCTTGATGCAGCAGTGTGTCGCTATAGCTGCGCATCAGGAGCTGCGGCATCAGGTACTCAAACATCGTTCCGCTCCACGATAGAAGCGTACGAGTGCCGTCAATAAGGGTGAATGCACGGCTCAGGTGCAACCAGTGGCTCTTCGGCACGTCGCCTTTCGCGATGGCCACGAGGCTGGCCAAACGCGCCTCAGAGGCAAGCAGGTCATAGTAGTTCTTGTCCATCTGTGCTGCCGAGATGTTGTAGCCGATGTGAAACACCTCACGACGCTGGTCGAACAGGAACTGAAAATCCATAGCCTGGAAGTACTCTTCCGATTCTGCGGCCAAGACGTCGAGCGTGTGAGCGATGTCGCCGGCTCGCTTCTCGGCCGAATCTAGCTTCTCTGTGAGGTCGCAGCACCAGGCCAGCGCCTCCTTCGTCTCCAGACCGTCGGTCTGTCCGCTGAGAAGCGCCTGCAGTTCATTCAGGCACTGGCGCATCTCCTGACAGATCTGTGGAACCTCTGCAAGGCTCGCCATCTTCGTCCCCGCGCTCATGAGCCCTTTGCAGGCTGTTCCGATGGGCGTGGTCAGATCCGCCTGGGTGAATAGCTTCGGGCGGTAGACCATCGGCTCAAGCCATGGCAGCAGACTGTCGATCTCATGCAGCATGTTTTGCAGGTGGCGCCGGCTCGACTCCGACCAGGTTCTCAGATCGCGCACGGTCTCTACGTCCAAGGCCTCTGCCTCGCCTTTGAGCAACTCACGTAGACGCTGCTCAAACTCCGGCCAGTCCGATCTGGTCAGTTCGACCAACAGGGAGCGCCACTCAGCGGGGTTCTCTTGCGCTCCCAAGACGCGTGCTCGCATCTGTTCGAGGAGCTGCTCGAGCGAACCATATTCCACCTCTGTCTGCGGGCTGTGGGAGGACTTGAGCGACTCTGACAGCAGGTTCAACTGATCTGTCCAGCCGTGAAGAGACTGCCTGCTCAGGATAGATCGATCCACGGCGTCGCGACAGCCGCGCTTGAGCGCCAGCAGACACCCCGCCAGGTTGCCGCTGTCAACGGTGGAGACGTAGCGGGGGAGCAGTGGATGCAGGTCGCGCGTGTCGTACCAGTTCAGAAAGTGCCCTCGATGGCGCTCCATCTGCGCCAGATTGTCGAACGTGAACCGCAGCCGATAGGCCAGGTCAGCGGCTCCGACATAGCCCAGGTCAAATGCGGCCAAGGTGGAGAGAAGTTGCATGCCGATGTTGGTTGGCGAGGTACGGCGGGCGTGTTGACCCCGAGGCTCTTCCTGATAGTGATCTGGCGGAAGCCAGTGATCCTCTGGCCCAACAAAGTGTTCGAAATAAAGCCAGGTGCGCCGGGCCAAGGAGCGCAGCTGCTGTCGCTGCCGCAGTGACAGCTGAACCACTTCCTTCACCACGGGCCGGCTGATCCAGTGAGCGATCTGTGGCGAGACCAGCCATGACAGTATGAAAGGAGCAGCGATGGCCAGCACCTCGGGTCTCAACCAGGCCAGCAGCAGAGCAAAGCCCACGGCAAGCACTGCCGAACTGACCATGCGGACCCATGCCAAAGCCAGCCTGCGTTCCTTCCTGAAGAGGCGGATGGTGTGGGCAGCAGTGGTCCACTGCAGCAGGTGCCGGTGGGTGATGAACAGGCGCACCAGTGTGCTGCCGATGGCATCGATGATAATCAGTGTCTCGTAGGTAAGAAAGACCAGGCCCAGCAGCCATCGCACCGCTCTGGTCCAAAGTGAGTAGATCATAGCTCTCCTGAACAACTTGCTTCCGCCAGCAATAAGATCCGCCACTATCTGGCTGAGGAAAGGCGCGGCGGACATGAGCAGTGCGATGCCCGTCCACGCCAGCGCTGAGCCAGGGAGCCACAGCCAGCCGGCAAGCAAAAGCGCTAACAGCGATGGGCAGACCAGGCTGCGTCTCAAGTTGTCCAGCACCTTCCAGCGGTCAATAAGTGAAAGCCCATTGCTCATCCGCCGGCCTCCTGCGATTGGCACGCGAGGAAACAACCACGGGAGCAATTGCCAGTCGCCGCGGATCCAGCGGTGCTGACGGAAGGCGTAGGCCAAGTAGTGCGCGGGGAAATCCTCGTAGAAAGTCACCGTAGTGCACAGGCCCGCCCGGCCCTGAAGGCCCTCGAACAGGTCGTGGCTGAGGAGGGCATTCTGCGGAACGCGCCCTGCCAGGCTGCGCTCAAATGCAGCGACATCATATATGCCCTTCCCGGCGTAGATGCCCTCGCCAAAAAAGTCCTGATAGACGTTCGACACGGCTCGGGTGTAAAGGTCTACCACCGTATCCCCGGCATATATCTGGGCGAAGAGCGACTCGTTAGTCGAGGGCGGCCAGACTTCTAGGCGGGGCTGCAGGACAGTGTAGCCACCGACCACTTCCCCGCTGTGCGGATCAAACCGCGCACGGTTGAGCGGATGGGCGATCGTGGCTATGAGTTGGCGAGCGCTATCCCGTGGCATGATCGTGTCACGATCAAGGGTGATGGCGTACTCGATCCCGTGGAGATCATCCAGGTCACCTTCCTGCACCGCAAAGTGGATTTCCTCGCGTTCGCCGAGCAGCAACCGGTTAAAGTCCCCCAACTTGCCGCGCTTACGTTCCCAACCCATCCAGTAGCCCTCCGAACCATTCCACTGTCGCTCGCGGTGGAAGAGGTAGAATTTAGTGCCGGATGAGCCCCCGTACTTGCCATTTAGCTCTCGAATGCCTTGCACCGCCTGCTCGATCAACTGGTCGTCACCGGGCATGTGCTTCTGCGGTGCGTCAGCAAAATCGGTTAGCAAGGCAAAAGACAGGCTGGGATCAGGGTTGCCCAGATAGTGCCGCTCCAGTTGTCGTAGCAGGGCCCGCACTTCATCTTCATCGGTCAACATGGTCGGAAGGAGGACAATAGCGCGGCCTTCCGCCGGGATGCCATACTCACAGTCCATTGCCGGCAATCTGCTGGGCGTGAGGGCGTGTGTCACAAGCCAGTTCACTACATGGACCGCCGCAGCCGTTGCTGGCAACAGCGCAACGAGCACAACAGAAAGCAAGCGCAGCGATGTGCCCCCTGCAGACCAAGCATACCCAAGCAAGATCACCAAGAGAAGGGCCGTCAGGAGGGCAATACCACCGAGATATGCTTCGGTCGGATGGCGCACCACCGAACGCTTCAGGCGCTCGCGCAGACCGGGCCGATAACCCAGGCAGGTCTCCAGGTCCGCGCGGCCCTCGTCCACAAGGTAGTACCCAACATGCGAATCAGGCTGTCCGTCCCCCGCTTCCTTCTTGGCGAGCTGGACCGCTGCTTCCGCCACGCTCTTCTCATCCTGTCCCTTTGCCTTTGCGAGCTCTTCGACCACTTTGCGATAGCGGTCGCGCGTCTCAAAGTCCATCCTGGCATAGACGCCCTGCGGATCGCCGCGCAGAGCTTGATCGACCTGGCTGACGCTCTCGAAAAAGTCATTCCAGTCATGCGCGGCGAGCCCCCGCAGACTCAGAATGCAGTTGGCAATGATACGATCCTCTGGCAGCTCCCGCCGTGAGCGCGGACTGTCCTGGCCAAAGCCCATCGCGACGGCGTGGTCCAGTCCGGTGACCTCTGCTGCTGCCTGGGTCAGATCCTCGAGGATGCCCAGTCGCAGCATGCTCGGGAGGGCCCACAGTTCGCCCATCGTCAGACTGGTGATACCTTGATAGACACGGACGTAGCGACGCACTTGATCGAAAACGAGATAGTCGTTGCTCCAGGAGATGATCTCGCGTGCCACAGCCCGAATTTGCGGGCTGCGCTCACCGGAAGCGATCTCCACTGTGGGCAACTCTAGGTAGAAATGCGGGGGCAGATCCTCCTCGACCTGGCGCAACGCTTCCTGAATAACGTGAAAGTTGTCCAAGAACCATTCACCAGCAGAGGAAACGGACAGTTGGGGGTCAGACGCAAAGCGCCCATGGGATTCGAGCAGGACCGTCCCGTGGTCCTTCAGGTAGCCTTGCAGGGAGAACCTTCGCCCCAGGCTCAGGCCGGCACCGTGCTGATTGGCGCTGGTGGTAGCCAATTCCTCGAGATCGTCAATGGGGGCACTGCTGCCATTGGTTGCGGCGTTGCCGGGTTGGTTGGATGCAGGTGGCCCGTCTTGCACCATCTAGTGTCCCGTGCGCTCGTGGGCAAGACTCTCGGCCTCAGTCGGCCCGATCTCGTCAGGCGGGAGATCCTGGGCAATAAGCAACGGGGTTGTGCCTTGGACAAGAAAGCTGAGAGCGAGGCTGCCGTACGTACTGCTGGTGCTCCCCGTGTACCCGTGGGCGCTCATGACGACCAGGTCGACCTGCTCCTCCTTGACCAGGTCATGCAGCGTCTGGGCAGGCTCCTCGCTGAGCAGGAGCCGTGTTTGGACATCGACCTGCTCTGCAGCCATGGCGGACCGCAGTTCGTCAAGGTATCGCCCGGCCTCGGTGCGGTTCAAGTCAACCACTCTTTCGCGTGCCTCGCGCTCTTCGTCGGAAAGCGGGCGGCGGCGCGGCATTTCGGGCCTTCGTACGACGTGCGCCAAGATGAGCGTCGCCCCGTGAGAACGCGCGAGCATGCTGGCCAGTGGCAACGGATGTTCGGCTCGCTGGGAGCAGTCCAAGGGGCACAGCAGGCGAGAGTAGGTCAGTCCGGATAGCTGGGGGGCGACGGGCCGATAGGCTCGCACGATCAGCAGGGAAACTCGCGCTCGCGCGATGATCTTCTGTACCACACTGCTCACGTTCCACCCAGTCAGACCACTCCGCCCGTGACTGCTCAGCGCGATCAGATCGGAGTGAGACTGGTCTGCAAACGCCAGAATCTGCTCCGCGGGCTTGCCGTCCAAGCGCCTCACGCCTACGTCGAGCCCGGCTTCTGCCAGCTGGCCCGAGATATTCTCCAGATATGCGTCGGCCTCCGCCGTCCGAAAGTGCCAGCTCATCGCGTTGATCGCCCCAGTCTCCTCGTCGCCCGCCGATGGACGGCACACGTTCACGAGGGTCACCTTGGCCCCGAGTGATCGACTCATGGCGACCACGTGCGGCAATACGCACTCGGCCAGCGTCGAGCCGTCCAATGGCACGAGGATCTTCTCGAACATGTAGTCACTCCTTCCGGTCAGCCTACGCCCAGTACCGCAGCAAGGCCGCTCAGTACGCAGAGCTGCGCTACCACAGAGTCTCCGTGGCTACAGCATTCCTGTTCTCGAAACACAACCGGCTGGCTAGCTGAGGAGCCAACCCCTCTCACCACTGCACCCTCCGCGCGGGCATCTTTGGCGCCTACTCAGAGCGGTGAAAGCCAAACTGATGAGGGTTCCGCCGACTGAAGATTCCTGCTGTGGAATCCCAGCGATGGAGCATCCTTGCTGACGCGGGGTTTGTGAAGAGACGGATCCAGTATTGTCGTGACCAGGCCCATGCGTTGCCAAGCCGGTGCACAGATCCAGATTGCGTCGGGTTCTACAATCCATGATACGCAGCTTGGCTCTCACGGTCAAACCGTGACCGGCCATGCCTCAGATGGATTGGACGGAGAAGACCAGCACCTCATAGAACCTGGCGGCACATGGGCGATCCCAGCGGGTGTGGCTGGCCGGGTGCCCGTGACCCTGTTCCCTCGGTTCCACTCCTCACAGCAGATCCTGATACGAGCCAGAGAACTGGAGGCTGTCACCGGCAGCGGTACGCGGTACGAGAATATCACTCAGAGAAACAGCGCTGTGCTTGGGGGACCGCGTCAGGCGGCTGGCGAGTGGTAGCCAGACACCCAGCAAGTGCAACCATGTCGGGGCGCAGAGTTGGCGTGCACTCAGCGCACGTACGGACGCAGATGTCGGCTGCGACTGGGGTGTCTCAGCCGGCGAAGCGCGTCTCGTTCAATCTGTCGGATGCGCTCCCGGGTCAAGCCGAACTTTGCTGCTACCTCTTTGAGCGTGTGCGGACGCCCATCCTGCAGTCCGAAGCGCAGGCGCAGGATGCGCGCTTGACGAGGGGGCAGAGTGAAAAGAACCTGGTCCATCTGGTCGGCCAGCAGACTGTCGATGGCTTCATCCATAGGCGTGGGACTGTCCTCATCCTCAATGAACTGCCCCAGTTCACTGTCCCTTTCCTCCCCCACTGGCTTTTGCAGGGAAAGCGGGCGCTGTGAGACCTTGATCAGCCACCGCACTCGCGCAGGCGCCATGCCCAACTGCTCGGCGATCTCTCCTGCTGTGGCCCTTCTCCCCCGACGCTGCCCCAACTGCTGTGCCGTGCGGTATACCTTTCGAATGCGATATCCAATGTAGGACGGCAGCCGAATGACACGACCCTGCTGGCTCAATGCCCGGGTGACGCTCTGGCGTATCCACCAAGTGGCATACGTGCTAAACTTGCAGCCTCTGCGATAGTCGAATCTGTCGACCGCTTTCATCAGTCCTAGATTGCCTTCCTGGATGAGATCGAGGAAAGGAACACCGTGGCCCACATAGCGCTTGGCGATGCTGACCACCAGACGCGTGTTGGCTTTGACCAGATGACTGCGGGCATCCCTCCCCATCTCAGCCTGACGGACGTACCGTTGACGCAGTGATGGATTCTGGCCACCTTTCTCGATTCTCCGTTGCGCAATCCTGCCGCGTTCGATTCGCTTGGCCAGACGGACTTCTTCTTCACGCGTCAGCAAGGGTACGCTGGACATCTGCTTGAAGTACAAGCTGATAGAGTCGTGGCTGTCGATACCGCTGAGGTCAGCGGCGGTCTCTGCCCTACGTGCTTCCTTGTTGGGTGCTGCCCGATCCTTCTCGGCATCGCGTTCGATGATCTCGATGCCGCGACCGTACAGGTACACCGTCAGATCTTCGAACTGCGGTAGGTTCTCCTCCGCCTCCGGGAAGGCTTCGAGCACATCGTCCACAGTCAGGTATCCCTGTTCTTCCGCCATGTCGATCAGTTCCTGCACTGGATGCAGCAACTTGTCCCCTGATTCGAAAGTCATCTGCCTCATTTGCCCGTTCTTCCTGTGTCTGTGCGCGCACAGCCCGTGTACGGTGTCACCTCTGCTTCGCCTTGCGCAGGCCAAAGATTCGGCGCACCCTGTTGGCATCCACGCTAGCCAAGGGCACGTCTTTGTCCAAGGAGCGAAGAACACGCTTCGATTTCCTACGACGCAAATGGCTGCGGCGCTGCTTCAGTCGGAACAGCCTTCTCGAACCGGTGATCTGAAACCGCTTTGCCGTTGCCTTGTGTGTCTTCATCTTTGGCATATGTCGATGTCTTCTCCCATTCATATCCCTCGGCCGCTAGTACACCGTTTCGGAGGCCTGGTAGGCCGGACTGGGAAATTCCGCAGTCGCACGCCAGCAGATTCCACCTCGGTTCACTGCAGTTCCTTGAAGAGAAGGACAGCTACGCGTCAGGAGGGCATGCGGACAGAGGCGCCAGGCCACCAACCGGATCCCAGGCTCGCCCGATCAGCTCATGAGCAGAGCGCAAGGCCACCCGCTCAGCGCATCGCTGAGCGGGGTGGTGGTCTGTGCTTCGTCGACTCAAATCCAGCGAGCAGGGGAGAGCGACCGAAATCTGCTGGCCTCTTGTACCTCTCCGGGGCACGGCCGAGCATAGTCATTGCTGCTATCAAACCAGGCTGGTAGTGCCTGCTACTGCCAATCCTTTGCTCTTTGATCTGTTACATCCTGCGAAGGCGTCTGCGCACCTTTCGCTGCCGCCTGCGCTCGCGGTTTATCGCCTTGCGAAGCGCTCTGTGACGCTGCTCGCTCTTTGACACGTAGAAGCGCCTTTTCCTAACCTCGCTCAAGATGCGAGCACGGGATACTTTCTTCCGAAAGCGCTTGAGTAAGCTATCAAACGATTCTCCATCCTGCAGAGTGACTTTCGCCAACTACTTCACCTCCTTGTCCTGTGTTTCGTTCCCGCATATCGTGTCATCCTCGTCGCCTGGACTGCCCCTTCACTCCATGCTCTGTGTTCTGCAGCGCGCTGCGGACACACCATCTAGTGTCAGGCAAGTCGGCCATCCAACCTGGCCGCAAAAGCAGCCGTGTGCCCGATGCCGAGGCACAAGTCTCGGATTCGCCGCAGTGCAGAGGACATTGGAGATAATGCCTTGCCCATGTGCCACGCCCTGACACGTCGCGTTGTTCATCCATTTCAGTTCTTTCACAAACTCCAGTCGAACTCGCCAAAGACCTCTGAAACGGGCGGAAGGGCCCCCTTGTTGCCTTCATCACGGACCAGCCAGCTGCGCAGTACTGGCCAATCGCTGAGTGCGATTACCCGGGCCTGTGCCAGCCTGTTGCACAGCCGCTTGCTGGCCTGTAGCCTGTCCCAGTATCTCTGCATGCCGTCACTAAGAAGCGGCGGCATCTTCCCAAGGATCTCGGGATCGATCTCACCAAAGTGATGTGTGCCCCCAGATTCCCCTTTCTTCTTTGTGCCACCCTGTGCCGCATAGTAGGCCAGAGCGGTCAGCATATCGACGGTGTAGCCACGGCTGCTGGTCTTGACGACGACCGTGTCGTCGTGCAGGCCAACTTGATCCGAATTTGCCAGCCACTTGAAACCTGTCTTGAGATCGGCCACACTGCCCCACAAATCCGAGTTTCCTCTGATGCAGCGTCCAAGGACTTCCACAGCAGATGAGAACAGCTGGTATGCTGGGATATACGTGATCTGCTGGGCCCTCGGATGCGCGAGCAGCTGACTGACGCTCTGGCAGATATCGTATATGACCCCAATCACATACCCTGCCTTGACAGTCAGAGGGAAAAAGCGCGCGTGACCACCCGCCTCCCGATTCAGGGCCTTCCAGAGTCGGGCCTCTCTGCTCCAGTTCTTGGGCTTTGCCGTGGGGACCTTGAGCTTCACGTTATCCAACAACCTGGCCATTCCAGTGCCTCCTCCGCAGACTCACTATCAAGCAGCTGGGCTGACCCCAGCCGCGCTTAAGTATGATGTAAGTCGACTCGCGGTCCTGTCCTCGCCCCACGGCCACACATCGGCCCAACAACCGCTGCTGTGCCCAGCGATTGCATCCTCCCGCCCAACAAAACAGACCTGGCCAACCGCTACTCACTCGGAGTCTCGGCAGAGACCAGGTCTGCCTCAAACCTGGAATCAGAGTGTGGAGAGAAGCCTTAGATCCCCCAGACGAGCGGTTCAGATGCTGCGCAATCAACGACTGTGACGGAGGCCCTCTATCTAGCCCCAACAAGCGCCAGCTCTTCCGCGGCTCCAGCTAGTTCCGCATCCAACCAGACCAATTCTGCTCGGGCCACAGCCAGCGCGTAGTCAACTGCCAAGCGCTGCCCAAGATCGTCTCTCTCTCCCAACCCCTTGCCAATCTGCTCCAATGCATGCTGATGGTTCGCAACCTCCGACCGCCGCTGCTGCATGTTGGCGACCAGACGAGGGCGCGGGTAGTTGCTTGCCAGGACCAGACGCATCATGAACGCCTTCATCGACGTGCCTGGCCCCACAGGCCGCTCGGTCCACAGCTGCAGCACGCGCCTGCCGGCCTCAGTGATCGTGTAGACCTTCCGCGGCGGCCTGTCTTCACGCAGCTCGACATCCACGTTCACCAAATGTTCTTGCAGCAAGACTCGCAAGGCAGGGTAGATGCTGCCCGCACTCGGACTGCCAATCAGCCAACTCAGGCTCTTGAGGAAACGTTTGACATCGTAGCCGGACATCGGCTGGCGTGTAAGCAGCCCTAGGATAAAGTACCGCAGGTTGACAGCGCGCTCCGACATAGGTACCCCCAAACAGCAGCGTGTGAACGGTTGTACCGCTATAGATCGAACTGACATATTCTACTCAAAGGATGCGCCATTGTCAAGGTTCCACGAATTTGCGCAGTTGGTGAAAGTGTGCTATAATCGCCAATTGTGTTTGGAGTTGTGAGGAGGAAGGAGGCAGGGCAATGGCCTTGGTAAAGGCCGAGAAAGAAGCGATTATCAAAGAGTACCACGTGCATCCGAAGGACACGGGCTCGCCTGAGGTACAGATAGCACTGCTGACGCAGCGCATCCAGGCGCTTACGGAGCACCTCAAAGTTCACAAACATGATGAGGCTTCACGCCGCGGCTTGTTGAAGTTGGTGGGGCAGCGTCGCCGCCATTTGGCCTACTTGAGCCGCACAGATTCCACACGCTACAAAGAGATCGTAACAAGACTCAACCTGCGGAGATAGTGTGCAGGGCACGCTACAGGCCCGGAGAGATCGAACGAGTAGATGGTAGACTGTCATCTACTCGTTTCCTTGTGCCCTACCCGGCCCTGCAGTATTCCCGCAAGAGATCATGAAAGGGTAGTCCAGGAATTGGGGAGTGCGCCGCACCGAAGAACCACACCGAGCATTGCTGTCATGGTGCGGCTCAGTTCCCAGTCCCTGACTGCCCGTCTTGATCTCTAGGCAGATCACAGAAAAAGGATAAAAAATGAATAACGAAAAGAGTTTCAATGCCAGGCTGGGAAACTCCACTCTGGCAGTAGAGACGGGCAAACTAGCTGGGCAAGCTGGAGGAGCAGTGACAGTTCGCTGCGGCGATACCATGATCCTGGCCACAGCCACCAGCGCGCAGACCCCCCGCGAAGGCATGGATTTCTTTCCCCTAACAGTAGACTATGAAGAGCGCCTGTATGCAGCTGGGAAGATCCCTGGCGGATTCTTCAAACGCGAGGGCCGCCCTACGGAAGCAGCAATCCTGCTTTGCCGGCTGACGGACCGTGCACTTCGTCCCCTCTTCCCCAAGGGCATGCGAAACGATGTACAGATCGTTGTGACCGCACTGTCGGCGGACCAAGAGCACTATCTGGATATTCTCTCCATCATAGGTGCTTCGGCTGCGCTATCCATATCGGACATGCCGTTCAGCGGTCCAGTGGGAGCGATCAGAGTGGGCTACGCCGACGGGCAGCTACTGCTCAACCCTACGTGCTCCGAGATGCAGAACAGTGTGCTGGATCTGAGGCTGGCTGGAACCGCGGATGCCATCGTCATGGTCGAAGCAGGTGCAGATGAGGTCTCAGAAGACGTCATCCTCGAGGCCTTGCGGCAGGGCCACGAGGCCTACCAAGACGTGATCCGCATGCAACAGGAGATTCGCCAGGCTGTGGGCAAGCCCAAGTCGGACTATCCCGTTTTCCAGGTGACTGAAGAAGCCGCACGGGCCGTGAGGGAGCAGCTGGATGGCCGCATCATGCCGGCCATTGAGCAAGCACGCAACAAAGAGGAAAGGTATCAGGCTCTGGATGAATTGCAGGCACAGGTGGTCGGTAGCCTTGCGGAGAGATACCCCGAACCAGAAACATCAGCAGCGTTCGATGACTATTTCAAAAGCGAAGTGCGCAAGGCCATACTTGACAGGGGCTACCGGCCGGATGGCCGTAACTCTCAGACAATTCGCCCCATTCACTGTGAGGTGGGGCTCCTGCCACGCACACACGGTTCTGGTCTCTTCACTCGAGGCGAGACCCAAGTGCTGACGATCGCCACGCTGGGAACAGTGAGCGATGAGCAAAGGATCGATGGCCTAGGAGTGGAAGAGAGAAAGCGCTATATGCATCACTACAACTTCCCTCCCTACAGCACTGGAGAAGCCAGGAGGATGCGGGGACCAGGCCGACGAGAGATCGGGCACGGTGCACTGGCAGAAAGAGCGCTCCTACCCCTGATCCCCAGCGATGAAGAGTTTCCCTATACCCTTCGACTGGTGTCGGAGGTCCTGTCCTCCAACGGTTCGACTTCCCAGGCTAGCGTGTGTGCGAGCTCGTTGGCCCTGATGGATGCAGGCGTGCCGATCCAAGCGCCCGTGGCAGGCATCGCCATGGGCCTGATCAAGGAAGGTGATCGCTACGCCGTACTGACGGATATACTGGGTATGGAAGATCACCTTGGAGACATGGATTTCAAGGTGGCTGGCACAGCAAAGGGGATCACGGCCCTCCAGATGGACCTCAAGACCAAAGGCATAGGCGCCGAAATCATGCGCTCCGCCTTGGAGCAGGCGCGCGAGGCGCGTCTGTTCGTGTTGGACAAGATGTCCGAGACGATCAAAGAGGCACGCCCAGAATTGTCCGCCTACGCTCCACGGATCACCCTCGTGAAGATTGATCCCGAGAAGATCGGTGTGGTCATCGGGCCTGGCGGAAAGACGATACGTCATATCATCGCCGAAACCGGGGCCAACATTGATGTCGAAGAAGATGGCACGGTCTACGTTGCTTCCGCCGACAAGGCGGCCAGTGAAAAGGCCGTGGGCATGATCGAAGCCCTGACCGAAGAACCTGAAGTCGGCAAGATTTACACTGGCAGGGTCGTCAACACGACCGATTTTGGTGCTTTTGTGGAGATCTTGCCAGGCAGGGACGGGCTAGTGCACATCTCGCAACTGGCTGACTATCACGTCGGAAAAGTGGAAGATGTGGTAAAGGTTGGCGACGAGATCATGGTGATGATCATCGGGATTGACTCCGATGGGAAGATCAAGCTTTCCCGGCAGGCAGTCATAGAGGGCTGGACCGCAGAAGAAGCCCGTGAGCGAGACCGCGGTGGGAGAGGTGGACGTCGTCCCCCTTCGAGATCTCGAGGCCCTCGGGGCGGCAGATCTCGTTCAAGAGAGCAAAGATAACCACAACTCCAGAGGACCGCAGGTAGATGAGCGAACAGCCCTACACAGAACAGGCAGCACAAGAAAGTCACTCTGGTTCCGCCGGACGCACCATCGCGCGCTGGTTTCGAGAGCTGGCAGAGACCATCGTGCCTGCGCTGCTCATTGTCTTGGTTGTGAACCTGTTCCTGGCACAAGCTACGCGGGTGGAAGGCCAGAGCATGGAGCCCAACATCCACAACGATCAGAGGCTAGTCGTCGAGAAGATCACCTATCGCCTGCATCTACCGGAGCGGGGCGACATCGTTGTGCTAAAGCCCCCCAACTGGCGGCCTCAGCAGCTCGAGCAACGCATGCTCTCCTGGATTTGCACGGTGCTGCCCTTGGACTGTGCGATGGACGCGTCAGACCCGCTTATCAAACGTGTCATCGGACTGCCTGGCGAGACGATCGAGATCAGCGACGGTCGTGTGTACATCAATGGGGAGGCCCTCGAAGAGCCCTATCTTCAACAAGAGACCTACGGCAGTGTGCTTCCGCGTGTCATAACAGCGGGCCACATATTCGTTCTCGGGGACAACCGCGGCGCGAGCAACGATTCGCGCAGCTTTGGGGAGGTGGCACTCTCAAACGTCGTCGGACGAGCCTGGTTCCGGTATTGGCCACTGGATGAGATGGGCCTGGTACACTGAGGCGCAGGCTTCGATCAAATCGCCCGCGCTCCTGTGCAGGGAGACGGTTCTAACGCAAGCGACCTCCTGAGGCCTACCAGTAAAGGTAGTGCCCAGGAGGTCAATCTTGTGTTCCGGCACAAGTCCGGAATGAGGACCGCTTCTCTTTGCCTCTAGGAAGCTCTCACCCTGAAGCTGTCGCCCACCTGCGACAGATACCCAGCAGGCATGCAGACGTCGTGCCCAAAGAACAGCAGTGCCTGCCTCTCGAGCACCGAGTTCCTCATGGCTCGTTTCGTCTCCAGTGTCTCGAGCGGCTCTGTATCGAATGCGGTTGTCCAGTTCAGCCGCTCCAGATGCACAGACCTCGCCGCAAGGTCACCCAGGAAGACCGCGGTCTGCCCGGCCGATTCGATGATCACGCTCTGATGTCCCCGCGTATGGCCCCTCGTGACCACACAGCGCACCTCGCCGGTGACGCGCGTGTCGCCGTACAACAGTCGGAGCTGCCCCGCTTCCTGAAGTGACGAAAAGTTCTCGGCGAGATAGCTCCGGCGCGTGCGTTCGTTGGGATAACGGGCATCAGACCACTCCAGACGCTGAATCCAGTACTGCGCGTTGGGAAAAGCAGGTACGGGCACACCGGCCTGAAGAACGGTGTTCCACCCACAGTGATCTGAATGCAGGTGTGTGTTGATCACGACATCGATGTCACTTGCAGCGTACCCGTGGCGCTGCAAACTGTTCAGCAGATGGCCATCGCTGCGCCGCAGTGCCAGAATCTCCACCTCCGCTGGCCTCAGCTTGGGTCCAAAGCCTGTGTCAACCAGGATGCGCTTGCCCTCTGAAATGATGAGAAGGCAATTGAGGGCCATGGGGATGCGGTTCAGCTCATCGGGCGGTAGAAACTCTTCCCAAAGCACCTTGGGCACCACGCCAAAGATAGCCCCGCCGTCGATGCGCCACTCACCATCGCTCAGCACGAAGCACTGTACGTTGCCCACACGCATCTCGCGTCTCACCAAGACCAAGGGGCAGGGTACCTTTCGCGCCGCCTGGCTGGCCGCAGACGGCGGCTCCCGACGCGGTGTCTGGCTCTGCTATCCATCGTTCCCCAGCGGTATCGAGATCACTCGGGAACAACCTGCCCGCTGGCTCTCGCCTTTGCGACCAGTTTGTCCCACTCGCGGTCCACGTTGTCCTGGATTCGCCGAATGTCCTGGGGCTCGAGGTGAGCAAAGCGGCCCTGCAGACGCAGGTATTTCTCAGCAGGCTCTTTCTGCCTGGGCCACACTGTGATCCTGTACTCTTCGCCGTGTTCGACCTCATACAGCGGGAAGACGCAGGTCTCCACCGCCAGACGCGAAAGATACACCGCTTGTCCTGGCTCAGACTTCCAGCCGGAGGGACACGGCGACAACACATGCAAGAACTTGCTGCCGCGGATCTCCTTGGCCTTTTTCACCTTGCGCATGAGATCTTCAGGATACGCAACAGTGGCAGTAGCCGTGTAGGGTATGCGATGCGCAGCCATGATCGCCACCATGTCTTTCTTCGGCTGACTTTTCGGATGCGTGACCGGGGTGGTGGTCGTCCAGGCACCCCACGGTGTGGCCGAGCTGCGCTGGATGCCGGTATTCATGTACGCCTCGTTGTCGTAGCATACATAGATGAAATCCTCATTCCGCTCCACCGCGGCTGACAGCGCCTGAATGCCGATGTCAAATGTGCCGCCATCGCCGGCCAGGGTCATGACCGTCGTGTCCGTGAGACCACGCGCTTCCAGCCCTGCCTTGACGCCCGAGGCCACCGAGCCCCCGGTGGCGAAGAGGCTGTGTAGCAATGGCACCTTCACTGCACTATATGGGAATGGCCCGGCGATGATCGACCAGCAAGAGGCAACTACAATCAGTACCGTGTCCTCACCCAGTGCCTTCAGTGCGTAACGGACAGCCATGGGAGCGCCGCAACCCGGGCAAGCGACATGGCCGGGGGTCATCAATTCTTGATCTGGCACATCGTAGCTCACTTCTTCACCTCCATCCAGATGCTATCTTCGGCTGGCATGTCGTGACTCTGGGTGTGGTTCAAGATGCTGTGGATGGACTCTGGTGTCACATCACGCCCCCCCAGACCGATGATGAAGGGGAACAGCACCGGCTGCTGAGACGCACCATACAGCGCGGACTTGACTTCCGCGGCAAAGATCCCGCCGTGTCCCTGCGAGATGTTGCGATCGATGACCGCCACTTTCGGAGTCCCAACCAGGGCCTCACGGACAGCCTCAAAGGGGAAAGGTCGAAACAGTCGCATCTTCAAGAGCCCCACCTTATGCCCATTGGCGCGCCACGTGTCGACCACCACACGCGCGGTGCTGGTGATGCTACCAGACGTGACCAGCACGATATCAGCATCCTCAATACGATACTTCTCGACCACATCGTAACCACGCCCGAACACGTCGCCGAACTGTGCACCGATCCGCTGTGTCGCCTGCACCGCATCTCGCATGGCTTGATGCATCTTGTAGCGCAGCTCCATATAGTGTTCCGGGGTCACCAGACCGTAGAATGCGTGCGGATCTCCCGGGTCCAGCTTGAACTCCGGTTCGTATGGTGGCAGAAAGCCATCCACGACAGCCTGATCAGGGATATCCACAGGCTCCATCGTATGAGAGAGGACAAAGGCGTCGAGAATGATCATCACCGGCAGCAGAACCGCTTCAGCGATCTTGAACCCCTGGATGACGGTATCCAGCGCTTCCTGATTGGTTTCACAATAGAATTGCATCCACCCGGTGTCGCGCTGTGCCAAGCTATCCGTTTGCTCAGTCCACACATTCCATCCGGGGCCCATCGCGCGGTTCACATTGGCCATGACGATCGGTAGCCGACCACCCGCTGCCCAATGCAGCACTTCGTGCATCAGACCCAGGCCATGGGAGGAGGTTGCAGTGAACGCTCGAGCACCGGCCATGGAAGCACCAACCACAGCTGCCATAACGGAATGCTCAGATTCGACCTTGATGAACTTGGCATCAAGCCGCCCATCGGCACAGAACTCGGAGAGAATCTCCACGATCTGCGTCTGCGGAGTAATGGGATACGCTGCGATGACCTGGGCGCGGGCAAGCTGCACGCCGTACGACACGGCGTGGTTGCCCATGATCACTTTCTCCATTTGAGCTCCTCCTCCATAACGATAGCCTCGCGCGGGCATTCCTCGGCGCAGACGCCGCAACCCTTACAGTAGTCGTAGTCAACTTGGTAGGCCTGGGCGCCCGGCTCAAGCGATGGTGGGACAGAGTCGAGGCGACGGATGCATATGTCAGGGCAGAAGAGCCAGCACGTGTCACACTGGTTACAGACTCCACAGCTGAAGCAACGCTCAGCCTCCTTCAACGCATCCCCCTCGGTGTAGCCGAGATTCACCTCGCCAAAGCCCTTGACCCGTTCAGCCGCTGGTCGCTGAGGCTGAACGGTGCGCGGCTCCTCCGTGAAGTAAGCCAGATTGATGTCCTCAAAGCGCACCACCGTTGGATCGACATCCCGAGGAGCAACCCGGAGGTGAGCCGTGAGGGGTGGGAACCCCTCCAATGCCTGACCACGCAGGTATCTGTCGATTGCCAGCGCGGCACGCTTGCCCGAACCGATTGCATGGGCCACAGTGCCAAAGCCAGTCGCTGCATCCCCGCCAGCGAAGACGCCTTGGGGCCACCGATCCGCACCGGACGGGGATCTGGATATGGCTCCAGCCTCGTTGATTGCGATCCGACCGCGCTCTACCTGAGCACGGTCACCTAGGAACGACAGCTCTGCCGCCTGCCCCAGAGCGGGGATGACCATATCCACATCGACAGTGTAGTCGGAGCCAGGTATCACTTCGGGGCGGCGTCGCCCGCTCTCATCTGGAGCGCCCAGGCGCATGCGCACACAACGGAGACCGCTCACACGGCCATTCTCCGCCAGCACCTCCACCGGCGCAGTCAGGAATTCCAGCCTTATGCCCTCCTGATCGGTTTCCTCAACCTCTTCGGGGATG
Source organism: Anaerolineae bacterium (assembly GCA_041549915.1). Lineage (GTDB taxonomy): Bacteria > Chloroflexota > Anaerolineae > UBA2200 > UBA2200 > JBFEPU01. The sequence continues at coordinate 39,870 of JBFEPU010000001.1, forward strand.
GCCGGCATCTCATGTCGCGAACGCCGGTATAGGATAGCTACGTCGGAGGCGCCCAGGCGCAGCGCAGACCGTGCAGCGTCCATTGCAGTGTTTCCGCCACCGATCACAGCCACGGTCGGGCCAACCGTGGTTTCTTGCCCCAGGTTGACGCGCTGCAGGAATTCAACACCCGGCGCGACGCCAGAGGCATCTTCGCCGGGGACATTCAGCCTCAGACCGCGGTGCTGTCCGACAGCTAGGAAGACGGCATGATAATCGTCCAAGTCCTCAAAACCCAGATCCTCCCCGAAGCGCATGCCCGTGCGGATTTCGATGCCCAGTGACACGATAGCTTCAATCTCAGCGTCCAGCACATCGCGCGGCAGTCGGTAGGAGGGGATACCCACCCGCAGCATGCCACCAACTGCCGGTAGTGCCTCAAACACCGTGACCTTGTAGCCACTCCTCGCCAGCTGGTAAGCACAGGACAGACCCGCCGGCCCTGACCCAATCACCGCGACCCTGGCATCGGGCACATCTCGCACCTCGAGCCTGGGCAATGTGCGTGGCGCTGGGAGGTCGGCCAGAAAACGCTCCATACTGTGGATGGCAATAGCGCCCCCAAGCTGTGCGCGGTTGCACTCGGACTCGCACGGATGCGCGCATACCCGACCGCACACGCCAGGGAAAGGGTTCTCTTGCAGAATGGTCTGCCGGGCCTCCTCGTACTGTCCCTTCGTCACCATTGCCAGGTACGTGACAATGTCCTCGCCCGCAGGACAGGCGTGGTTACACGGCGACGTCTTGTTGCGATATATGGGCCGAACGTACCTCCACGAACCCGTCTTGTTGTACAGTGTGCTGCCCAATGACATGGGCAGAAGCGGCATGTCGGCCTCGGTCTTGAAGACGATCTCGTAGGACATGACGGCACCTTTCTCTATGCGGGTTGCACTGCCTGATATGCTTCGCGTGTAGCGGCAACGTTGTCTTCGGGTTTGGTGGGGACTGCCTCGCGGACCGCCTGCTCCACGGTCTCCAGGCTGACAATGCCAGTGATGCGAGCGAAGGCACCCAGAATGGCCGTATTGACGATAGGAGCAGTGCGTGGCCCAAGCCGATGTTTGATCGCAATCTCATTGGCATCCACAGTGGCCACACGAAACTGGGAGGGCAGTGGGAAAGCAGCAGGCGGCTGGTCACTGTTGATCAGCACCCAGCCGCCTTCCTTGAGACCTGCGGTGACGTCCACGACCTGCATCAGGCTCGGGTCGAGCACCATCACGTGATCAGGAGTATAAATCTGGCTTCGCAGACGCACTGGTTCATCGTCGATGCGCGTGAATGCAGCCACCGGCGCACCGCGGCGCTCCACTCCGAAAGCCGGGAAAGACTGAACGTAGCGACCCTCTCTGAACACGGCATCGGCCAGCACTTTGGAGGCAATCACTGCTCCCTGGCCACCGCGGCCATGAATCCGGACTTCGATCACTGGCAACCCCCTTCCCACGCCGCTCTGTGTATCATATCATTCATTGCTTCCCCAACCTCCTTGTTGGAAGAGTCTTGCTGCCAAAGCCGCTGAGTGGAGCGGCCAGAGCTTGAGCACTGGCGCAGGAGCTGGCCATGTCCTTGGGTGATCTCCGTAGCCTAGGTGGTGGATGACCCTATGACGCCAGCAATACGCCCAGAGCCATGGATACCAGCTTGGTCTCGTGAGGATCTGAACGGGAAGCTACAATGAGCGGGCATTTGCCTCCCACCACCACACCGGCCATCTTGCCCTTGGCGAAATAGCTGATGGCCTTGGCCAGCATGTTGCCTGCCTCCACATCGGGAGTCACGAGGATATCGGCAGTCCCTGCAACCGGGCTCTCGATGCCCTTGATGGCCGCCGACTCTGTTGATATGGCGTTATCCAGGGCTAGCGGACCATCGACGAGGCCACCCTGGATCTGCCTTCTGTCGGCCATCTTGGCCAGATTGGCTGCATCCATTGTGGTGGGGATCTTGGGATTGACCATTTCCGTTGCTGCAAGGACGGCCACCTTGGGTTCTGCAACACCCAGACGCTGCGCCACCAGGATCGCGTTCTGCACAATCTCCACCTTCTGCTCCAGAGTGGGTGCAACCACCACTCCCGAATCCGTTACGAACAGCAGATGGTCAAAGCCTGGAACTTCAAAGACGGCAACGTGGGTGAATAGGCGCCCAACGCGCAGACCAGCCTCGCGATCGAGAGCAGCACGCAAGAAGCTCCCGGTCTCAACTTTGCCCTTCATCGCCAGGTCAGCGTGGCCCAACCGCAGCAGTTCCATGACCTTGCGAGCCGCAGCCATGGGCTCTGGCTCGTGGACGATCATCATTCTGTTTATGTCGATCTCGTGTTCCGCAGCTAGCTTCCTGATCAGATCCCGGTCGCCGACAAGAGTGGAGTCGGCGATACCCTGGCGCTCAGCATCTTGCATGGCTAGCAGTAGCTCCGGCTCATGCGGCGCGGCTACGCTCACCATCCTGGGACCGACCTTCCTGGCCTCTTCCATCAGTTGTTCGAAGGTGGTAATCGCCATTCATCCTCCGCCTGCAGCAAGTCTCCCTGGCTTCCTGCCCCGCAGGATGCGTCATCAGGAGGCGCTGCTACTTGCGCTTCTTCCTCCGCTTGCGGCGTTTGGCCCGACCTTTGGACGCCGCCGTCCCCTCACCCTGTGCGACCGGCTGACCAGCACTTGCCTCTTTGCGCATACAGCAGTTCTTGTACTTACGACCGCTGCCACAGGGACACGGGTCGTTGCGACCTACACTACGGGAGGGTGACGCGCGCCTGGGCGCCGCCTGCTGTCCTGCTACACCGGGGCGGTAAGCCCGCATTGGCCGCCGCGCCGGTTCCCTTGCAAGAGTAGTGAAGTAGATTCTGTGGGCAACATCGTGAGCAATCGTTGCCTTCAGGTCGTCAAACATGTCAAAAGCTTCCCGCTTGTACTCGATCAGCGGATCCCGCTGGCCAAATGCACGCAAGCCAATTCCTTGTCGCAGTTCGTCCAGCGCAGTGAGATGTCTGACCCAGTGGGAGTCTACAATGTGCAGCATGAGCAGCCGCTCCAACTGCCGCGCCGACTCCGAACCCAGTTGCTGCTCCTTTAACGCGTATAGTTCCTCAGCCCGGTCCAGCAGCCACTGCTCGATCTGCTCCGCGACCATGCCGTCCCACTGGGGATGATAGTCCTGAGGTAGCGGCAAGATCGAACGAATGGACTGCTGCAGTCCGGCCAAATCCCACTCCACGGGATCACCGGCAGTGTGCGCCGTGACGGCAAAGCTGAGCTCATCCTGAACCATCCTCAGGATCGTATCCCTAAGGCTATCAGAAGTGAGGATTAAGCGTCTCTGATCATAGATGAGCCTACGCTGCTCATTGACCACATCGTCATACTCGAGCAAGTGCTTGCGCAGGTCAAAGTTGTAGCCTTCTACTTTGACCTGCGCATTCTCTATGGAACGACTGATCAAGTCATGCTCAATCGGTATGTCCTCTTCCACACCAAGGCGATCCATCAAGCCAGCCACGGTCGAACCGCCAAAGCGCCGCATCAGGTCATCTTCGAGTGATTCGTAGAACCGCGAGGACCCGGGGTCTCCCTGGCGACCCGAGCGACCACGGAGTTGGTTGTCAATGCGACGTGCCTCATGGCGTTCTGTGCCCGTCACGTGGAGACCCCCCAAACCCACGACTTGCTCCCTGTCGGCCGCGCACATGTCTCGGGCCTGGGCCAAGGTGTCTACCCAGGCTTCCTCCTCCACTTGAGCTAGATCCACACCCTGGCGTCGCAACTGGTCCCGCGCCAACCCCTCGGGATTGCCTCCGAGCAAGATATCCACGCCACGACCAGCCATGTTGGTGGCGATGGTCACCGCGCCCGAGCGCCCAGCCTGGGCGATGATTAGCGCCTCCTTCTCATGATGCTTGGCATTGAGTACCTGGTGGGGGATACCTTTACGACGCAGCATGCCGGAGAGCATCTCGGAATTCTCAACGGAGGTGGTGCCTACCAGCACAGGCCGCCCTTCACTATGCAACCCTTCGATCTCACGCACTACGGCAAGAAACTTGGCCGTCTCCGTCTTGTAAACCTGGTCGGGATGATCTGCCCGAATCATCGGTTTGTGAGTCGGGATCACCACGACGTCAAGGTTGTAGATGCGCTGGAATTCTTCGGCCTCGGTCGCTGCTGTGCCGGTCATACCAGACAGCTTGTTGTACATCCGGAAGTAGTTCTGGAAGGAAATCGTGGCCAAGGTCAGGCTTTCCCTCTGCACGCGCACGCCTTCCTTGGCCTCAATCGCCTGATGCAGGCCCTCCGAGTAGCGCCGACCGAACATCAGCCGGCCGGTAAACTCGTCGACGATGATTACCTGGCCATCCTTCACGATATAGTCACGGTCCGCCTTGAAGAGCACTTGGGCCTTCAGCGCATTCTCCAGGTAAGGGGTTAGCTCGTAATGGTCCGGCGAATAGATGTTGTCAATGCCAAGCAAGCCCTCTACCTTGGCCGTGCCATCCTCCGTGAGGGTTACGACCCGCGTCCTCTCCTCGACGGCATAGTCTGCCTCGGGACGAAGCTGACGCACAAGGTTGGCAAAACGTCCGTATTGCTCGGTCGACTCCTCCGCCGCCCCTGAGATAATCAAGGGGGTTCGCGCCTCATCGATGAGAATGTTGTCCACCTCGTCCACGATCGCATACTGCAGTTCGCGCTGCACGCACTGCGCAAGGTCCCACACCATGTTGTCACGCAGATAGTCAAAGCCGAACTCGTTGTTGGTGCCATAGGTGATGTCGGCGAGGTAGGCTTCACGTCGGGGAACAGGCCGCAGGTTCTGGTAGCGATCATCTGTGGCCGGATACTCGGGATCAAACACAAAGGAACCCAATTCCGGGTTCTGGGCGGCGGACTGGATAACGCCGACGCTTAGACCCAGCAGGTGGTAGACGGGCCCCATCCACTGCACTCCGAACTTCGAGAGGTAGTCGTTGGGGGTTACCAGATGTGCACCGCGGCCAAGCAACGCGTTGAGCGTCAGCGGCAGGGTAGCCACAAGCGTCTTACCCTCGCCGGTCTTCATCTCCGCGATTCGGCCCTGGTGCAGAACGACGCCACCGAGGAGTTGCACGTCGTAGTGTCGCTCCGCGAGGGTGCGTTTTGCTGCCTCGCGCACCACAGCAAAGACACGCGTCAGGTATTCTTCGAGGATGCCCTCTTCCGTATCCCTCAGGCGCTCCGTCGCCTCTTGAAGCCTGACCCGAAGATCCAGCCGGCGATCGGCGTCGGGTTCTGCTGCTGCCTCGCGCTGCCGCCGTGTCACAATGGCCCTCTGCTCGGCCACAGCAGCCTCGATCTCCTGCCTGAAGGTAGCGATGGCCGCTCGCAATTCCGAGTCGGGAAGCGATTCGTATTGGGGTTCGAGGCCGTTTATCTCATCAACAATGGGCTGAAGCCTGTTCAACTCCTTGACATTGGCGTCACCCACGATCTTGCTAAGAATGCCCTTGAGCATAGAAACGATAAACCTCTGGTGAATTTTCGGCGCCTGGATTATACCATAGACAGGGCGGGAAAGGAAGGCGCTGCTCGGAGAACCCGCCCGGAGCCGACTGTTCGCCGCCAAGTGAATCCAGAAGAACTCATCTGACTGGGGGCACGCTTCAGGGTTGGCAGCGGGCACCTTGGCGCCGGGGCCAAGCCCCAGAAAGTGTCTTCGTCACGTTGACCATCCGCTGCAAATGCAGCCAATCACGGGGTAGCAGGTGACAGGCCGTGTCGAGGCGCGTGCCTGTGCTCCAGTGTGCCATAGCGGGGTTCGCCAAGCCCGAAGACGGGTGCCCTTCTCACGCCATGCTTGGCCGTGGCTGAGGAGGCCTGGTGATGCCACAGGCCCTGTCGAACTCCTCCAGTGTAGCGCCCACCGACCTACCATGATGAATGCTTTTGACCACATCGCCCAGCAGTTCAGCCACCGAGAGGACAGTGATCTTCTTCAGCTGCTTCTCTGGCGGCAGCTGAATGGTATTTGTGACAACCAGTTCGCGGATCCTGCTCTCTTTGATCCGCTTCACTGCCGGCGGTGACAGAATAGCGTGGGTGGCACAGCACCAGATGCCGCGGACCTTGCGGTCCTCAAGCGCCTGCACAGCCTCCATCAACGTGCCTGCCGTGTCTACCTCATCATCGAATATCACCGCGTTCTTGCCGCGCACTTCACCGATTACATTCAACACCTCGGCGCGGCCTGGGCCAACACGGCGCTTTTCGATAATGGCCAGCGGAGCATTCAGCACTTCTGCAAAGTTCCGGGCTCGCTTGGCTGCACCCACATCAGGCGACACGACCACCACATCCTCGAGACCCCTGTCGAGCATGTACTTTGACAAGATCGGAAAGGCGCTGATCTCATCCACGAAAATGCTGAAGAATCCTTGTATCTGCCCAGCGTGCAGGTCCATGAGCAGGACCCTATCAGCTCCAGCTACGCCAATCATGTCCGCAATCAGACGAGCGGTGATGGGCACGCGCGGCTGGTCCTTCTTGTCGGTGCGCCCGTAAGAGTAATGCGGTATGACCGCCGTGATGCGTCCAGCTGATGCCCGCTTCACAGCATCAATCATGATCAGCAATTCCATGATATTACGGTTGACGGGAGAGGATGTGGGTTGGACGATAAACACGTCCTGCGACCGGACGCTACTAAGGAGCCGAACGAAGATGTTCTCGTTGGCATAGTCAATGATGTCTCGCCCAGTCAGGGGCGTCTCCAGATAGAGACTGATCTCACGCGCCAGTTCTTCATTTGCCGAGCCACTGATCAATGCCAACTCGCCGTAGATTGTGTAGGTCACATCTCCCCCCTCAGGCCCTCATGAACTCATCGCGTAGGATGCCCATAATCCACTCGTCCCGGTATCTTCCGTCGGTGAAGCTCGACTCGCGCAAGCGACCCTCCAGCTGGAATCCACACTTCTCGTAGGAACGCTTCGCTCGCGGGTTGTCTTCGAACACCCTCAGGTACACCCGGTGCAGGTTCATCTGACGGAAGGCAAAGTCCAACAACGTCTTGATTGCCTCGGTTCCATAGCCGTTGTCCCAATAGTCCTTCTCGCCGATAACGATGCCCAGTTCTGCGTTGCGGTCCTTCCAGTTGACGTTTTCCAGCCCGACGTTCCCAATCAGTTTGCCATCCACGGTCTCGATGCCAAAGATGTGGCGCTGCTCATCCTGCAGATATCGCTCAAACCAGCGCTCCTCCTGCGCCTGCGACATCGGCAGATACAGCAGAAGATGCTTTATGACCTCCGGGTCATTGAACCAGCGCACAAAGGTGGGAATATCACTGCGCTCAATGGCACGCAGCCGAATTCGCTTCCCTGGAATCGTCATGCCGGCGCACCCCGGTACAAGTGGTTGTTGTGACACGTGTCGTTAAGCAAGGCGATGCGGGGGCGTATCCCTCCCAAGATCACAGCACTCAGTGAAGCATTGTCGAACAGCCAGGGCTGTCGCTTGCGGTAATCGAGCTGCAGTAGGCCTGCCAAATAGGCACCGAGCGTGCCCCCGTGGGCAACGACCGCAACAGTCGCCTCCCCTTCGTGAAGGGCGACAATATCGCCCATAGCCTCCAGGACACGCTCCTGAAAGGCCTCTGCCCCCTCTTCACCCGGAATGGGGACGCGCCACCGATCCTCGGCCCAGCCCCTCGCGATTTCGGGGTATTGCGCTTGTACCTCCTCCAGGGACATCCCTGTGACAACGCCTGGATCATACTCCCTCAGACGCTCGTCGAGGTGGATGCTCAGGCCAAGGACGTCCGCGATTATCTCGGCAGTTTGACGAGCCCGGAGAAGCGAACTGGAATAGAGGGCGCAGGTGTCGTGTTCTTGCTGCAAACGCTTGGCCAGGGCTAGCGCCTGTGCTCGCCCAAGCTCGGTCAGGGGTTCATCCTCGGGCCCCTGAATACGCCGCGCTGCATTGCCCTCCGATTGGCCGTGCCGTATCAATAGCAGCTGCATGCAAATCCAATCACCTATTGTTGGTCCAACGCAAGCCCTGCCTGGGCGATCAGCCTGTCGGCAGCAGAGTAGGGATCCTCCTGGCGGGCGACAACCCGCTCCACGGTGTCCTCCAAGCCCTGGCGTGGGATCTGATGCAGCACGTGCTGCAGTAGAGTGTAGCGCACTATACGGCGCAGTTCCTCGGCGACCTGTTCGCGCTCTCGCTGCTCTTTCAGCCCGCTGGCGCGCTGGTATTCCCAGTGTGCATCAATGGCGGCGACGAGTTCCTTCACGCCGTCTTCCCGTATCGCGCACGTCTGGAGCACAGGTGGCCGCCAAGCCCCCAGTGCAGCAATGCCAGCGGTCGCCGGGCCTTCGACATGGACCAGCTTCCCGTGGTGCAACTCGGCGTGCGCCGAGTTCAGATCTAGCATCACTTGCAGTGCTGCCACCGTGTTCTCAGCACCCGGCAGATCCGACTTGTTGACAACGATGATGTCGGCCACTTCCAAGATGCCCGCCTTGATGGCTTGGATGTCATCCCCGGAGGCAGGCATCTGTAGCACGACAGTGGTATGTGCAGCGCGGGCGATATCCACCTCGTCTTGCCCCGCCCCCACAGTCTCCACGACGATCACCGGGTACCCAGCGGCGTCCAATACCCGCGCGGCATCCACTGTGGCCCGGGCCAACCCACCAAGACTGCCCCTGGTTGCCATGCTACGAATGAAGATGTGCGGATCTGTGGCCAAGTCTCTCATGCGGATGCGATCGCCGAGAATCGCACCCCCAGAAAATGGGCTGGTGGGGTCCACGGCCACAATGCCCACCGCCAGACCCTGCTGCCGGTAGACCTTGGCCATGGCATTCACAAGTGTGCTCTTGCCAGTACCAGGTGCACCTGTCACGCCCACTGTGTGTGCCTGGCCTGTGTGAGGATACAGCTGTGCAAGAGCCTGGCGCGCTTCACCGCTACCGCGCTCCATCAGACTGATCAATCTGGCGATGGCCCGGCGGTCTCCAGCCAGAGTGTGCATCACGAGTTCTGCGATGCCAGGAGACGATGGCTCGCTCCCGTGGGACGCCTCCGTCAATGCTCCGCGACCTCCCTCTGAACATCGCGCACAATGTCGTCCAATGGAGCGCCAGGGCCGTAGATGCCCTTCACTCCAATCTTGAGCAGCTCCGGAACATCCTCATCCGGTATGATGCCACCAACAAAGACCAGCACATCGCTCAGGCCATGAGAATGCAGCAGGTTGACAACCCGGGGAACGAGGGTCATGTGTGCCCCGGAGAGGATGCTGAGCCCGACCATATCTACATCTTCTTGCAGTGCTGCTTCGGCGATCATCTCTGGAGTCTGTCGCAAACCTGTATAGATGACCTCCATGCCGGCATCGCGCAGAGCGCGGGCTACGACCTTGGCCCCACGATCGTGGCCATCCAGACCTGGTTTGGCAATCAGCACCCTGATCTTGTCCTGTGCCATGCACCCTCCCTAGACCCCGGATCCTCCGTCACATGATGCGCTGCAGAGCGCTCGCGACGACATCACGCTGTGGTAGGGTCGGTTTGCTAGATAATTACAGGTTCCCGGTACTCGCCAAACACCTCGCGAAGAACGTCGCACACCTCACCTAGCGTACCGTTGGCGCGAACCGCATCCAGGATGTACGGCATCAGGTTTTCCGTACCTTGTGCTGCAGCGCGCAACGCTTGCAGGCGTCGCTGTAGGAGCTCATTGTCGCGCTCACATCGGACGCGCGCCAGCCGCTCCCGCTGTCGGCGCTCTCCCTCGGGATCCATTCTCAGCAGCGGGATGGACAGTGGCTCATCCATCTCGTACTCATTGACACCAACAACGACGCGACGATGATCATCGATCTCGCGTTGGTAGCGGTAGGCACTGGCGGCGATCTCACGTTGGAAGAACCCTTGTTCAAGAGCCGGCACCACGCCGCCCAAGGCGTCAATCTTGGCAAAGTACTGGTAAGCCTGTTCTTCCAGACGGTTGGTCAGCGACTCTAGGAAGTAGCTACCCGCCAGCGGATCAATTGAGTTGGTCACGCCACTTTCGTGCGCAATGACTTGCTGGGTGCGCAGAGCGATGCGCGCCGCCAGTTCCGACGGCAGGGCTAGCGCTTCGTCCATAGAGTTGGTGTGGAGGCTCTGCGTTCCACCGAGGACCGCAGCCAGGGCCTGGATCGTAGTGCGTACGATGTTGTTCTCGGGCTGCTGGGCGGTCAATGAGCACCCGGCTGTCTGGGTGTGGAAACGCAGCCACCAGGAACGGGGATTCCCAGCTTTGAAGCGCTCCTTCATCTCACGCGCCCAAATGCGCCGAGCTGCACGGTACTTGGCGATCTCCTCGAACAGGTCATTGTGGGCGTTGAAAAAGAAGGAGAGGCGTGGGGCAAAAGCGTCCACATCAAGCCCGCGATCCACGGCCGCCTGCACGTAGGTTAGGCCATCTGCAAGGGTGAAGGCCAGCTCTTGTGCCGCAGTTGAACCTGCCTCGCGGATGTGGTAACCGCTGATAGAGATAGTGTTCCACTTTGGCAGGTGCTGGCTGCCGAACTCGAAGGTGTCCACTATGAGTCTCATGGACGGTTCAGGCGGCAGCAGCCACGACTTTTGCGCGATGTATTCCTTGAGAATGTCATTCTGGATGGTGCCGCCCAGCGCGTCCATCGGGATGCCGCGCCTCTCAGCAGCTGCGATGTACATCGCCCAGATCACTGCGGCGGGTCCATTGATCGTCATTGAAGTCGTGATCCTGTCCACCGGGATGCCACTGAACAGCATCTCCATATCGGCAAGCGATGACACAGCCACGCCACACTTGCCAAACTCGCCCTCCGCTAGTGGGTGATCGGTGTCGTAGCCGTACAAGGTGGGGAAGTCAAAGGCTACGGAGAGACCGGTCTCACCGTGGGCCAACAGGTACTTGTAGCGCTCATTGGTCTCTTCAGCGCTTCCGAACCCGGCAAACATGCGCATGGTCCACAGGCGGCCGCGGTACATCGTGGGGTGCACGCCACGCGTGAAGGGATACTGGCCTGGGAAGCCCAGATCTCGTTGATAGTCGAGACCAGCCACATCATCAGGGGTGAATAGTCGTTTCACGGGCTCGCCGGACGTAGTGACAAACTCGGCGTATCTCTCAGGCCAGGCATCCAGGGCGCGGCGCAGCGTCGTGCGCTCCCACTCATCCATTGCCTCACGCATGGATTCAAGTTTACCTTGACTCTGCATCCCGTCCCTCCATCCGGACATAGCGACCTTGAGAGCGCTGGGGAACGGCGTGTATCTGAGTGGACGTGATGCCCCCCCTCTCTTCAGCAAGACAAGGCGACGCGGAGACTTGCGTGAGCGGGGTCGCACTCTCTCAGTACTCGATGCCTCTCCTCGCCTTGACGCCCTTGTCATATGGGTGCTTGATGGAACGCATTTCGGTCACAAGGTCGGCACGCTCTATGATCTGGGGATGAGCAGCCCGTCCCGTGAGCACCAGCTCAACATGCGGCGGCTTGGCGTCGAGCAACGCCAAGACCTGATCCAGCGACAGCAGCCCATAATCCAGCGCGACGTTGATCTCGTCCAGGATAACCACATCATACTTCCCGGCGGTAAGGATGTCAAGGCCATGTTGCCACGCGGCTTGTGCCATTCGCACATCCCTGGGATCCGGACCCTCTCGCCTAGCAAACTCCGGACGCCCAAACTGCACGAGGGTGATGTTCGGCTGATGCTGCAGCGCCACCAGTTCGCCGTAGTGAGGCCAGCCCTTCATGAACTGGATAATGTAGACCCGCAGCCCCTCGCCCGAAGCGCGCACAGCCAGCCCCAAGGCGGCGGTCGTCTTGCCCTTGCCATCCCCTGTGTAGACCTCTATCAGGCCACAATCCAGTGTCATACTCCCTCCTGGCGAAGCCAACGCAGACACAGTGGTCGCAATGCGCCAACCCTGGCGAATGACGGCAAACAAACGGCGGCTGTCACAGCCGCCCCACAAAACGAATTCGATCCTCAACAGCGAAGCAGAGCATGTGCTCCGCAGCACACAATTCACTCAGGCGATGATAACCAGAGGTTGATCAGCCTCCACACTCTGGCCTGGCTTCACCAGAATCTGCTGCACTGTGCCTCCTATCTCCACGTGCAGTTCGTTTTCCATCTTCATCGCTTCTAGGATGCACACCATGTCCCCGGCCTCAACGACATCCCCCTCTTCGACCAGCACACGCAGCACTTTGCCCGGCATGGCGGAGACCACACTGTGCCCCCCGTGGACGACGACCCGAGCGTCTGATGCAGAATCGACTGGCGGCATGACCTCCCGTTCACGCCTCGAAGGTCTTCCATGGCCATCGCGAAACACAAAGGGATAGGCAAAACCGTCAACCCAGGCAGTGTCTTGGCTGATCTCAACGCCATACTCGATGCCGTCCACAGTTACGATGCCATCACCCATCTGCACATTGAACGGGCGACCATTGACCGTGAGGGCTCCCTCGCCCAGCTCAATGAGGTAGTCCGCACCTCCGATGGCAAGCACAAAGCGCCTCATCGGAACCTCGAGTCTCGTCCCATACGTCCGGCCAGCTTCCACATCGAGACCGGAGCCAAGGCCGGCACGGCCTCCCCCTGCGCCTGTTCTGCTCGCTGCGCCGCAAGCGCGGCCGCGATTGCCGCGACCGTCTCCTCCCTCGCCGCACCCTTGGCCCGCCGCTCCAGGAAGGCACGGGCGACCTGTGGGAAAAGGGCGTAGGAGAGCACATCCTCCTCGCTCTCGGCCAGGTCGCCGATTTCGACCGCGGCCTTCTCAAAACCAGGCTCCAGCAGATCTGCCGGTCGGCAGTCAATGGGCTCTTCATCGCCAAGGATGAGCTTTTTGATCTGCGGATCCATCGGGGCAGGCGTACGACCGTAAAAGCCGCGCACGTAGGCCCTGACCTCGGCGGGGACAACCCTATAGCGCTCCCCGAGCAGCACATTCAGGGTGGCCTGAGTGCCCACGATCTGGCTGGTTGGCGTGACGAGCGGCGCGTAGCCCAACTCGGCCCTCACAAGTGGCACCTCTGCCAGCACTTTTTCGTAGCGATCCAGAGCATTTTGCTCGCGGAGCTGTGAGACCAGGTTGGACATCATACCGCCCGGAATCTGGTACTGCAGCACACGCACATCCACGCCAACGACCCCGCCCTCGAATTTGCCATATTTCTTGCGCGTCTCGCCAAAGTAGCTGGCGATCTCAGCGAGCAGATCCAGGCCCAGGCCCGTGTCCCGAGACTTGCTATTCAGGGAGCTGACGATGGCCTCAGTAGGTGGCTGGGAAGTGCTGAGTGCCAAGGATGAGATGGCCGCGTCCACCACATCTACACCCGCTTCGGCAGCTTTTAGGCAAGCACTGGTGCCCATGCCACTGGTGCAGTGTGTGTGGAGCTGCACGGGAATACGCAGCACAGCCTTGAGGCGGGAAACCAGTTCGAAAGCAGCATAGGGAGTGATCAGGCCGGCCATATCCTTGACACAGATGGAGTCAGCGCCCATGCCCTCCAGCTCGAGCGCCATGGCCACGAACTTGTCCAAGGTGTGAAATGGGCTGGTCGTGTAGCAGATGCTGGCCTGCACGTGTGCGCCCGCGCGCTTGGCCACCTTCATCGCCCATTCCATGTTGCGTGTGTCATTCAAGGCATCGAAGATGCGAAAGATGTCGATGCCGCTGGCCTTGGCGCGAACGATGAAGCGCTCGACAATGTCATCGGGGTAGTGTTTGTAGCCAACGATATTCTGAGCGCGAAGCAGCATCTGGCAGGGCGTAGTCGGGAGATGAGCCTTTATAGTGCGCGCTCTTGCCCAAGGGTCCTCACCCAGGAAACGCATCGCCGAGTCAAAGGTCGCCCCGCCCCACATCTCGGCGGAATGGAAGCCAACGGCGTCGATCTTCTCTGTGATGGGCAACATATCTTGGATGCGCATCCGCGTAGCCAATAAGGATTGGTGTGCATCGCGCAGCGTGGTGTCAGTTATGCGTAGCGGTCCAAGACGCATCGGTACCCCAAGGCTTCTATCGCACACACTCGGGAGCAGAGGAAGCGCACGCAATCGGCACTAGCGGCAGAACCCGGGCCCACAGCCAAGTGTCAGGCGAAGGTCCTCCGCCACGTCTCTTGGCATATCCTACGATGCCTCGTAATCTGCGTCAAATCGTGTCTCGCTGACCCACCCGAGTCTGCATCACGCAACTCAGCGAACGGTACTGGGTCACAGAGGGATGTTGCCATGCTTCTTTGGCGGGAGGCTGGCTCGCTTGTTCTGCAACATCTCCAGGGCATCGATGAGACGCGGCCGTGTCTGGTGTGGCTCGATGACCTCATCAACATAGCCGCGCTCGGCTGCCGCGTAGGGGTTGGCGAACTTTTCCCGGTACTCGCGCAGCAACCGCTCACGCTTCGCTTCAGAGTCCTCCGCCTCAGCGATCTCCTTGCGGAAGATGATGTTAACAGCTCCTTGTGGTCCCATCACCGCAATCTCGGCACTGGGCCATGCATAGTTGATGTCGCCCCGCACATGCTTGGAACCCATCACCACATAGGCGCCGCCGTAGCCCTTGCGGGTGATGACGGTGATCTTGGGTACGGTGGCCTCGCAGTAGGCATAGAGCAACTTGGCTCCGTGGCGGATGATACCCCCGTGCTCCTGGGCCACTCCAGGAAGAAATCCAGGCACATCGACAAAGGTGATGATCGGGATGTTGAAACAATCACAGAAGCGGACGAACCGCCCACCCTTTGTAGAGGATTCAATATCCAGCACCCCGGCCAGGTGGGCTGGATTCTGCCCTACAATGCCCACAGAGCGCCCGTTGAGACGAGCGAAACCGATGGTGATGTTCCGTGCCCAATGCTCTTGCACCTCGAGATATTCTGCATTGTCTACAACGCAACTTATGACCTCACGCATATCATAGGGTTTGTTCGGGCTATCCGGTACCATATGATCCAATTCCTCGTCCATGCGCATCGGATCATCCGTCGGGGGGATGGTGGGAGGATCTTCCATATTGTTCAGCGGGATATAGCTCAACAAGCGCCTCAGCAAGGTGAAGCAGTGTTCTTCGTTCTCTGCTGCAAAGTGCGCCACGCCACTCGTCACGTTATGCCTCATGGCACCGCCAAGCTGCTCGAAATCGACCTCCTCATGGGTGACGGCCTTGATGACTCCCGGCCCGGTGATGAACATATGACTGGTACCCTTGACCATGAGGATAAAGTCGGTCATAGCGGGTGAGTACACCGCACCACCGGCACATGTGCCCATGATGACGGAAATCTGAGGTATGACCCCGGAAGCGTCTACGTTGCGCACAAAGATGTCGGCATAGGCACCCAGCGAGACCACACCCTCCTGTATGCGAGCGCCCGCTGAATCGTTGAGGCCAATCACGGGAGCACCAACCTCCATTGCCAGGTCCATCACCTTGCAGATCTTCTCGGAGTGTGCTTCTCCGAGTGAGCCGCCAAACACGGTAAAGTCCTGCGAAAACACGTACACAAGCCGACCATCGATCGCGCCGTAGCCTGTGATGACCGCATCAGTGAACGGTCGTCTCTTTTCGATCCCAAAGCCCACAGCGCGGTGACGCACCAGCATGTCCAACTCACGGAAGCTGCCCGGATCCAGCAGCAATTCCATTCGCTCCCGCGCGGTCAACTTGCCAGCTGCGTGCTGCCGCTCAATGCGCCGAACCCCCCCACCCAGTTTGGCTTCCTCTTTCAGTTTCCGTAGCTTCTCCGTCTTCGGGTCAGTAGACATACGTGTGTCCTACCCTTCTTCTCCATCTTCTCCTGTAGCACTCCCCCGCTGTATGTCGCGGTAGGTCATCTGCTCGGCGGTCGCCTGGCGATGCATCCACACCCCGAGCCCGATCAGAGTCCGCCCGACCTGGTCAGCAGCTTCTCGATCCCCTTCCTGGCGGAACAAGCTCATGCTCCGCAGGAGCAGGCCGGCTGCCGATTCGAGCTGCTCTCTGTGGATGTGCAGGCAGGCCACATCGTACAGAATTCGAGCCTGGCCTGCCAGGTCCTGAGCGTGCTCAGCCTCCCGCTGGCAGGCCTCAAACCAGGCAAAGGCGTTGTCCCATTGACCAAATGCCTGATACAATGCGCCAATGTCTCGCTGCACTACCAACCCTGTCTCCGCGTTGCTCAGTTTGCGGAACAGATCGAGGCTTTGTTCGTATCTGCGCAGGGCCTGTTCTGGCTGCCGTAGCGCCAGGTGAACGTCTCCTGCCAAGTCCAGGATTACAGCCTGTGCTGACTCATCCTCCAGGTTGTGGGTAAGGCTGAGCGCTTCCTCTATGCACACAAGCGCCTGCTCATGCCAGCCCGCAGCCTGATATACCCTCAGTAGAACGCGTCGAGCGCTCAGTTCCAGCTTTGGTTGTCGGCTCTGGCTCGCTACTCTGATGCTCTCTTGGAGAGCACTTGCCGCTTCGTCCCAGCGCCTGAGCTGGGCCAAGAGATATCCGCGCCGGAAAGCGGCAAGGGGTCGATACTTGCGCAGCGCAGCGCCTGCCTTGCACGCCTGGCATGCTGCGTACGCGGACAGTGCCTCGTCATGGCGCTGCATCTGCTCCAACGAATAGCCCCTGTAGAAGTACAGATCGGCCTCTGGTGTAAGCGCGTGCTTCACTGTCAGGGTAAGAGCATCGTCCAGTGCAGCTGCTGCCTCCGACCATTTCTGCTCGGCCACCAGACGGTATCCGACCTCGCTACTCTGGCGGACAAGCTGGATCCGGCGCTCTCGATCGCGGGCGCGCAGTGACTGACGCAGCCAAGCGATACACGATACACCCAATATGAGCCACCAAAGAAACACCGCCAGTCGCGCACCGCTCCTCACGACCTCCATCTAGAAACCTCATACAATACCGACCACGGCTCCATATGACGGTTGTCCGCCTCGATCATTGGATCACCGGACCGCACATCGTGTCCACGGCCCGCCGCACAATAGCGCAGACTCTTCTCACCAAGGGAGCCCATACGATGTCGCACCCAGGGCCGGGCAACGAAGATGCGCGCTTGCCCCCCATCGGAAGACAGCAGCTACGAACAGAGTTTCATGCGCGGCTTTCCTCAGCAGACATCGAACGAGTCGTACGTCGTGCTGAGCTTGCCGGCCACGAGAGTGGTAGCAGATTCGCACGCCGCGATGCACAGTCACTTCGCCGCCCATGTGATCTGCGGGCTCCACCCGGATCTTGTCGAGGACTCGAATGCGCTGTGCTTTCCCGCCTATCCGAGGACGCTGCGGGCGATTACCATGCGCTGCACCTCGCTCGTGCCCTCATAGATTTCGGTGATCTTGGCATCGCGGTAGTGGCGCTCGACCGAGTACTCTTTCATATAGCCGTAGCCACCATGGATCTGCACGGCGCGGTCTGCTACCCAGACCGCCGTTTCCGAGGCAAAGAGCTTGGCCATAGATGCTTCTTTGCTGTAGCGCTCCCCCGCATCTTTTTTCAGCGCAGCCTGATAGTTGAGCAATCGAGCTGCTTCAATGCGCGTGGTCATGTCCGCCAGCATCCACTGGATGGCCTGGAACTGGCAGATCGGCCGCCCGAACTGAACTCGCTGCTTGCTGTACTCGAGCGCGGCTTCGTACGCTCCCTGTGCAATGCCCACCGCCTGTGCCGCGACGCCAATCCGTCCCGCATCCAACACCGTCATGGCGATCTTGAACCCTTCCCGCTCATCACCCAGACGGTTGGCCACAGGGATACGCACATCATCAAAAAGCAGCTCACAGGTATTGCTGCCCCGGATGCCCATCTTTTGCTCCTCCTGGCCAACGGCAAAGCCCTCAGTTCCTTTCTCCACGATGAAGGCAGTGATACCACGGTGGCCTTGTTCTTTGTCCGTCATGGCAAACAGCACAATGATGTCGGCGAATCCTCCGCTGGTGATGAAATGCTTGCGGCCATTGATTATGTAGGAATCGCCATCGAGGACGGCGGTAGACAGCAACGCCGAGGCATCGCAGCCAGCCGCAGGCTCGGTCAGTGCAAAAGCACCGATCTTCTCGCCGCGAGCCAGAGGCTCGAGAAACTTGATTTTTTGTTCCTCGGACCCGAACTTTTCAATGCTGCCATCGACCAGCGAGTTCTGAACAGCCATCACGGTCGCGGTGGAAGCGCACGCCTTGGACAATTCCTCAACGGCAATCACGTAGCTGACGGTGTCGGCCCCACCGCCACCGAACTCCTCAGAGACAGTTAGTCCCAGCAGGCCCAGTTGAGCCATCTTCTTGATGTTCTCAAATGGCACTACTGCTTTCTCGTCGATTTCGGCAGCGATGGGAGCCACTTCCTTCTGCGCGAAATCACGCACCATCTTGCGTACCATCTCTTGTTCTTCAGTGAACTGCAAGTCCATGGTCTTTGCCTCCTATGGCTGTGTCGTTCCTCTGCGTTCGGTTCCCTAAATCAGCTCGATGGTCATGGCCACGGCCTCCCCACCACCGAGGCAGAGTGTTGCCAGTCCTGTCTTGAGACCCCTGTCCTGCAGAGCGTGGATGAGCGTGACCAACACCCGTGCGCCGCTGGCCCCAATGGGATGGCCAAGAGCAATGGCCCCACCGTGTACGTTCACCTTGTCCCAATCGAGGCCCAATTCCCTTCCATCGGCCAGTGTCTGCGACGCAAAGGCCTCGTTGACCTCGAACAGGTCAATGTCCTCCCGCCGGTATCCTGTCTTGCGCAGGAGCTTGCGCACAGCGAAAATCGGCGCGGTGAATATCCTCAGCGGTTCCACGGCTGCCTGATCGTACCCGGTGATTCGCGCCAAGGCTTGGATCCCAAGCTCCGTCGCGGTGTCCTCTCCCATGACGACGAGCGCAGCTGCGCCATCAGTGATGCCCGGTGAGTTGCCCGCAGTTACGATGCCGTCCTTCTCGAATGCCGGGCGCAGCTGCGCTAATGCCTCCATAGACGTGTCGTTTCGCGGACACTCGTCGGTGTCAAAGACCAGGGGTGGGCCCTTGCGTTGAGGCACCTCAACGGGGGCGATCTCTGCCTCGAACTTGCCCGCTTCGATGGCGGCCACGGCTTTGCGGTGGCTGCCGAGCGCGTACTCGTCCAGCTCCTCCCGCGTCAGGCCGTACTCTCTCGCGATCCATTCGGCGGAATTGCCCATATGCTGATCCTGGAAAGAACACCACAGCCCATCGCGAACCATGGCGTCCACAAGCACGCCATTTCCGAGACGGTAGCCCTCTCGAGCCTTTGGCAGTAGGTAGGGACCACGGGTCATGTTCTCCATGCCACCGGCGACAAAGATGTCGCCGTCTCCGGCGACGATGGCCTGCGCAGCCATCATCACTGTCTTCATGCCAGAGCCGCAGATCTTGTTGATTGTGGTTGCGCCCACGGTCGGTGGCAACCCTGCCTTGATAGCTGCCTGCCGGGCAGGGGCCTGCCCTTGGCCAGCCTGAACCACGTCGCCCATGAGCACTTCGTCCACCCGTGCTGGGTCAATGGCGGATCGCCTCACAGCCTCGCCAATGACAAGAGCTCCCAGCTCTGGGGCCGGGAAACCGGCCAGCGCTCCCTGAAAGCGGGCGATAGGTGTGCGCACCGCGCTGGTGATCACAACACGCCGCATCGCTGCCATGGTGTAATTCCTCCTCGAATTAGGATGACTGGTGTGACCACAGGGAACCAACGCCCCGCCCGTGCATTGTACTCACAATCTGTGATTCTGGCTACCTCGCAGAAAGTGAGTTCAAGCAGTTCCCCGGAAGCATGTGGTTGGTGTGCCTTCCGGGACTGCATCCTTCATAGCAGTTGGGAAGCTCGTTTTGTTGCACTGGCCCGGAAGCCAACACGCCGCCACCCAACTGAGTGCGGGTTCCGCTCCTAGGACCCGAGGCTGTGCACAATGCGTCTCGGGGCTGGGCTTCCTGAGAGCAGGTACGCAAACGCCAGGAAGCCTGCGATTCGTGCCAGCCCACCAATCCACAGCGCCTCTCGGATGCCGATCCACTCTGCCACTGTGGTGCCCAAGAGGGGGCTCGCGAATGCAGCAACGTTCATCAGCGTGTTGAACAGCGCCACGTAGCTGGCACGTCGCTCCGTCGGTGCGAACTCGAGCAGGGTGTTGAACAGGCCAAGGTTAAATGCTGGGTTGGCGATGCCAGCGACGAAGGAAACAAGCAGCAGCGGCCACGGACTCGTACTGAGCGCAGTACCGATGGGAAAGAAGCACACAAGCAGGATGCCTAGAAGCAGCACAGATCGCGAGCCTCGGCGCTGGGCCACCTTGCCCAAAGCGTAGTACACCACGATCGTGACTGCGGATTCCAGTGTTGAGAGTGCACCGATCCATCCCTCGGAGATACCGAGCGTCCTAACGCGGTAGATCGCATAGAGAGGAACCGGGAAATAGAGGCCCCAGTGATACAGGAAGGAGCCCAGAGCGAACCGCAGATAGTCCCGCTGAGCCAAGACCCTCCGCACAGACCGGCGCACGCCCAGGCGCTCGCCAGACGGTGCTGGGTTGGGGCGGGTTGCGTCGCTGTCAGGGATGGCCAGACGGCCCAGATAGTACAAGCTAACCAGAGAAGCCGCAAAGGACAGAGCGAAGACGAGCTGATACCCTCCAGGAAAGGGGAGCAGATCCAGGGCTTGGCCAGTCATGAGCACTGTCAGCATGGTCGCTGCGGCCAAGAGAGCATTGCGCAGGCTTACAACACGGGCTCGATCCGGGGGTGCGATGACATCGGCAAACATCGCGGTAAAAGAGACCGTTCCGACAGCGGCCGGAATCGTCCCCAGTGCCGTGATGTAGATGACTGCGCCAGCTCGCATCCGCTCAGGGAAGAGGGGGGCCAGCGCGACGATGAAGACGGGTAGGCGCATTAGTAAGCCTGAAAGCAGGAGGACCTTTCGCGTATCGCTGGCGCGCTCAACCAAACGTGCGGCGGGGATCTGAAAGATGACGTTCACGAGGGCGGGCAGCGAGGTACGCAAACCCATGAGCAAGTTTGAGGCTCCGAGTCGAAGCGCAAACACGCTGATGAACGTGTTGCTCACGCCGGATAGCACACCAAACCAGGCGATCTCTCGATAGAGATTCCACTCATTCCATTGCGCGTGGACCTGACCAGGTGCCAGCCAGCGCAGCGCAAGATCGCGCGCCCTTTGGAGCCCAGAGCCAGTCTTGCTCACCACACAGTCTATGTCTCTGCTTCCATCGCCCGCAGAGCAGAGATCAGTTTGCTGTAAGTATCATCTATCCATTCGGGGATGACACGCACATCGCTGAGGACGGGCATGAAATTAGTGTCATTCTCCCAGCGCGGCACGATATGGATGTGTACGTGGTCCTGAATGCCTGCACCAGCTGCCTGGCCCAGATTCAGACCCACGTTGAAGCCGTGCGGGTTCATCGCCGCCCGAAGCAGTTGTAGGCCCTTTTTGGTCAGTCGCATCATTTCAGCCAGCGTCTCGTCGTCCAGGTCCAGCAGGTCGCCCAAGTGGACGTTGGGCACAACCAGCATGTGCCCATTGACGTAAGGGTACAGGTTCAGCATCAACGTGACCCTCTTGCCACGATGGACGACGTAATTTGCTGCGTCATCATCTGCAGTGAGCGCCTCGCAAAACGCGCAGACGTGCGGCTTCTCACCCAAGATATAACCCATTCGCCAGCCGGCCCAGATGCGCTTCACCAGACAGCCTCCCACAGTGTCCAAGCATACAAGCAGGCAGGAGTGAGTCCTGCCCCCGGTTTGCGGTCATGATTCTACAACGAATGAAAAGGACAGACAAGTCAGGCTCTCGTGAGAAGCAATCTCACTCTCTCAATCGCACGCACCGTTTGGCTCATACCGAGTGCCGCCATCACCTCGTCAGGGCGGCCTGTTCCCTGTCTGCCCGCCTGCAGGTGCATCGCGATTACGTACGTGTGAGCATGATGTCCTGCAATCCACAGCCCCTTGACCAGGGGACGCAAATCATAGATGCGATCGCCATCTGGGCGCTGACGGCGCCGCGGGAGATTTCCGGCAGCCAAGAGCCCGTCGAGTCGCGCCTGCACTGCATCCAGAGAATCCTCGGTCTCGACAGAGACCTCATACTCCGCAGCCACGAGCTGGTTAGGCAGCGCTGGCAGTGCATTGTCAATCTCCCTGACGCTCACCAGCCCAAGGCCGACTGGCAGCTCCTGTTCGACCCGCGAGGCAAACTCATGCGGGTTGATGGGTCGTTCGAGGAGAATGTCCACCATCTCCGCCCGCCCTGTGAAAGCAACAGGTAGCGCGGATGCAAAGACCAGCTTGGGACGCGGATTGAAGCCGTGCGAGTAGGCTAGGTCTAAATCGGCACGCCGCAGTGTCCGCTCCCATGCGCGCACCAGATCGAGATGCGAGACGTACTTGATCTCCTCACCTTTGCTGAAAACAACCCGCAATCGTTGGGGAGTCATCTCACATCCGCTACTGGGGGCAGTGCGCAAGGTCAAATGCACCTCGCACGCCGCACTCCGTGCACCCCTCTGCACAGTTGATACTGGATTCTCCCCGCAGGGCCCGCTGGTACTCTTCCCACAGGAATGACTGATCAACTCCTGTGTCAATGTGCCCCCAAGGCAGCACCTCGGCACGGGAACGCTGCCGTGAGGTATAGAACTTGGGATCAAGATCCGCTTCGGCAAAGGCCTGCTCCCAGAGTTCAGGCTTGTACGCTTCTGTCCAGGCATCAAACCGCGCGCCCAACTGCCAGGCACGGAGGATAACCGGGCCGAGCCGGCGATCACCCCTGGACAGCGCTGCTTCCAGCCAGGTAGTCGCTTCGTCAGACCAACTCAAGCGGACACCACGGCCGGGCAGCGAACGGCGCAGAGCGTTCTGCCTCTCGGCAATCTGCGCCGCATCCTGCAAGGCGACCCACTGAAAGGGGGTATGAGCCTTGGGGATGAACGTGGCCACGCTCACGCTGACCTGAGCCCGCTTGCCACGCAGACGACGTCCGATCTTGCGTACCTCCCTCACCAAGTCCGCAATTGCCAGGACATCCTCCATCGTCTCGGTGGGCAGCCCGATCATGAAATAGAGCTTGATGCGCAACCACCCACTGGCATAGGCAGCCTCGGCCGTCCGCAGCAGGTCATCTGCGGTCACTCCTTTGTTGATCACCCGGCGCAGCCGCTCACTGCCTGCCTCAGGCGCAAAGGTCAGGCCCGTCTTCCTGGTTCGTTGAATGATCTGAGCCAACTCAACGGAGAAGGCATCGGTGCGCATGGATGGCAGTGAGATGGACAGCCGGCGCTCCGCATAGCGCAGACTCAACTCTCGGACAAGAGTCTCGATGTTGGCATAGTCGGTGCTGCTTAGAGACACCAGGGCGATCTCCTCATAGCCCGTATGGGAGAGCAAGTTATCGACAGCTGCTAGGACCTGATCCATCGGGCGTTCCCGCACCGGACGATAGATCATCCCAGCCTGACAGAAGCGGCAACCTCGCGTGCACCCCCGCATGATCTCAATCATGCCCCGGTCGTGAATCACCCTCAGAAAGGGCACCACTGGTTTCACCGGAGGAGGTGGCAATTCGCGCAGTATGCGTTTGCGGATCCGCGCTGGCGTGCCGGGGTCGAGTGAAAGTATGGCTGAAGTCGTGCCGTCCTCGTTATACTCCGCCCGGTACAGGCTGGGGGCATACACCCCTTCAAGAGCGGCCGCTTGGTGCAGGAATCGCTCCTTGCCGACCACGCCGGAGCGGATGCGCTCCTTCCAGTCAGCGTACAGGGCGACCAACTCCAGGAGGACTTTTTCACCTTCCCCGATGACAAACAGGTCGAAGAAGTCTGCCAGTGGCTCAGCGTTGTAGGTGCACGTACCTCCGCCGATAATGAGAGGCCAGCCCCCATCTCGTTCAGAGGCCAACAGCGGAACTCCGGCCAGGTCGAGCATGTTCAGCAGGTTGGAGTAGTTCAGCTCGTACTGCAGACTGAAACCTACGATGTCAAACTCCCGCAAGCTGTGACGGGACTCGAGGGAAAAGAGAGAAAGCCCAGCTTGGCGCATGGCGCGCTCCATGTCCAGCCACGGTGCATACACGCGCTCGGCCAACACATCTGGTTGCTGGTTCAGGAGATCATAGAGGATAGCCAGCCCGAGGTTGGACATCCCCACTTCGTACACGTCAGGATAGGCCAGCGCGACCTTGACCCCTGTCTGTGACCAGTCCTTGCGAATGTGGTTCCACTCGTGCCCGGCATAGCGAGTTGGTTTTGTCACTGTGGGCAGGATGCGATCCAGAACTACCTGGGAGATCATGCTGACTCGACATCGGGAACGACACGCACGAGAACTCGGCGGCGGCGTGGGCCGTGAAACTCCGCCAGGAAGACGCCCTGCCAGGCACCAAGCAGCAGACTCCCTGCCTCCACCAGCAGCGTCTCCGATACTCCGACCAAACAGGACTTGATGTGGGCTGCTGCGTTGCCCTCGACATGCTTGTAGTCCGCTCTCCAGGGTACCAGACGCTCCAGGGTCGTCAAGGTGTCCGCCTTCACGGAGGGATCCCAGTTCTCGTTCACAGTCAGGCCAGCCGTAGCGTGAGGCACGAAAATCACACAGACACCGTTCCGCACACCACTCTCTCGCACACAGTCCCGCACCTGCGCGGTGATGTCAACAAAGTCATCCTTCTGTTGGGTACTGACTTGGATTTCGAACTTCATTCGCCTGGCTCCTTCCCTGCTTCGCGCATCAATGGCGAGACTTTTCCGGGTGGATCACTCTGTGAAGGTCCCTGCTTGAGTCCAGCGACCTGCGCAGTACTCTGTAGGAGGTGGGGATACAGGGCAGTGACACAGCGCCCTTCGCACTATCGGTCCGGCGTGTGAGAGGATTACAATAACCCAGGATAGTATAGCACAGCGAAAGGGCTTGTGACAACCGAATGGGCCTGCAGGCCGCGGCAGAGAGACCCAAAGTCGCACGGACGAGCGCAGTCTGCTGCGTCCGTCCATCCCGCTCGACCGAGTCTATCCACTGTCCGATAGCTGGCGCAACGGTGCAAACGACATGCGATGAGCTGGACATGGGCCCAGCCGCTCGAGAGCAGCACGATGGGCAGATGTGCCATAGCCCTTGTGGGCAGCGAAACCGTAGTCAGGGTGGGAGGCTTCGAGAGCGACCATCAATCGATCGCGGACTACCTTGGCCACAATGGAAGCAGCAGCTATCGACAGTACACGTGCATCACCCTTCGGCAGACTGTGTTGTGGAACCTCCACGTCTGGAAGCCTGAGCCCGTCAATGAGCAGGCAGTGAGGCTCGAGGTGCAAGTTGCGCAAGGCCATGAGCATTGCGAGCTGCGTGGCTTTGATGATCCGGTGACGGTCAATGAATCTTGAGGAGGCCATCCCAATTCCGACCGTCAGCGCGGTCTCGCAGATCAGTGGGAACAGGGTTTCTCGCCTGCGCGGGGTCAGTAACTTTGAGTCACGGACCTGACGGAGGACGTTCGCCAGGTCACTGCGGGCAGCCGGCAGAATGACCGCAGCAGCTACCACCGGCCCTGCCCACGCCCCTCGTCCTGCTTCATCAAGCGCCGCAAGCCAGCGGTAGCCCGCTGCCCACAGCTCGTGTTCCAGTTCCAGGCTAGGCTGCTTCAAGCCAGCACTCCTGCGAATAGCTCCACACGTGGCGCGCATGGATAGCGGTCCTGCCCACGGACCTCATGGTCCCTGCACGCCCCGCCGCTGGCATCCAAAAGAGAAAGCGCAGGCCCAAAAGCCTACGCTGGTGCTGCGCTCGAGGTGGATTGTCGCTCACCTAGAGCTTATTCGGCAGCCTCTGCCTCGGCTTCCACAGGGGCTGACTGCTCAGGCGCGGATGCTACGTAGCGCTTTGCGCGGAGACGAGCAGCCTTGCCACTGCGCTGGCGCAAGTAGTAGAGTTGCTTCCGACGGACATGCGCGTGACGAACAACCTCGACCTTCTCCAAGCGAGGCGAAGCCAGGAAGAAGGTCCGCTCCACGCCAACACCGTGCGCGGCGATACGACGTACGGTGATGCGCGCATTTGAGCCCTTTCCCTTCATGCGCATCACTACGCCCTGAAACACCTGAACTCGCTCTCGATCGCCCTCCACGATACGATTGTGCACGCGGACAGTATCACCAGGCCGTAGGCTAGGGATACTGGAATTGGGCTCAGGAATGAATGCTTGCATCAAGCTGGACACTGTCCATACCACCTTTCCCGTCCATTTACAGCGAAATATCATTCTACTGAAGATTGCCCAGTTTGACAAATGAGGCCATTGTCCCTTATAATGGTATGTACTGAGACCCCGGTGGCCGGGGTCTTGTTTGTGCCGGGCGCAGGTATCGGTACGGGGGATCTGTTGGGGCACGGGCGACGAGGGAGGACCCCGTGCGGCAGAGTGTCTCTCACCGCACGACGGAGGCAACTTGACTTGTCGCCCGAATGTGCTAGAATATTGTGTTTGAATGCCTAATAGGGACTTTTGCTGCTGCGACATG
>JBFEPU010000002.1:0-39223 GCA_041549915.1 Anaerolineae bacterium
CTGTCAGCTTGCGGGCAATTCCACCAGCAGGCTGGTTCCCGTGCCCTGCTCCAATGCTGCACCCCGCTGTTCCCAACTAGGGGCAGGCTTATTCCTATCAAGCATCTCTTTGTTGACGCAGGTAATGGCCTGCTGCGCTTCTGCCCTTGCCCATCGTGCCACCAGACGCTCAGGGGGTCAGGGCTTGCCACCGCCAACAATGATCGGCAGGTAGAGCGGGTTCAGGAGCCGGACGACCATCGTGCTTGCCGAGCGCTCGACGACATGTCCAGCCTCATCCTGGATGAGTGCCGTGTTGCGCAGGGCAGTACCCAACTGCAGGTCCTCGCCCAGCCGCATCTGAAAACGTACCATCACCATGCCCTGGGCGACAATCTCGCCGTGCCAGGTCACCTCCTCGGCACCTACCGCTCCCTGGCCACTGCTCCACCACAGGGAGGCAGGGATCAGGGTGGCGCCGGTTGGTATCACATCCGTCAAAACGCCAGCAGTGGAAATCACGCCCACATTTCGCAGACGTATGGTGCAAGTGATGACGTCTCCTGGGCGGGCCTGGGCTGGCATTGTCTTGCCGGAAGCCGACAAATCGTGCGTCTGCAGAACGGTCACCACTGTCTTGGTAACCACATTGCCCACACCATCGTAGAAGCTGGCGGTGTTGGTGATCTGCGTACCGTGCAGAGCATCAGGCGGCGTAGTCACGGTAAAGGACAGAGGGACGCTACCGCCAGCGGGAAGTGCCCCTTGCCATTCGATGCGGTTCTCGACGTCGTTGTATGTCGCGCCGCTTGACACGCTCCCTGCTACATAGCTCGCACCCAGAGGGATGGGATCGATGAGGCTGGCATCGGAGGCATCCACATTGCCTGAGTTCCGCAGAACAAGGTGGTAGACCAACCTGCCGCCGGGCCGTGCCTGTGTCTCATCAACAGCCAGATCGGAGCCGGACAGATCGATTCGATTGACCCACGTGGTTGTCGTTAACGGGAATGGAGGCTGCTGACCAACCGTCAGCAGCGCTTCGTTGGTAACCAACGTATTGAAGGGAGCATCCTGGGCTACCCTAGCCCGGAAAGTGATGCGCTGTCCAGTCACCGGTTCAAAAAGAAGGGCCAGGCCAGCATGCAGGGGATCACCGGGGCCCCTCCCGTTATAGAGATACTCCACACCCTGCGTTCCCCCGGCATCCTCTACGCCGACCGTCGCGCTCTCGCCAGCGCCGGATGGTCCTGCCAAGGAGTTGTACTGGATCATAATCTGGTTGCTGCCCTCGTACAGGATCACTTCAAAGGTCAACAGATCGGTGCTGCCAAAGCGCGTCACTCCTGCCCACTCAATGGCCAAACGACGATTGGGTGCGCTGCCCAGCAGCTTGAAGTACATTGTGCCTTCCTCAGAAACCAAGTCATCCCAGAAGGGGGCAATGAAGTTGTTGGGCGCATCCACTCGCGGAATCGCAACATTGACCAAGGACGACGAGCCAGAGCCAAAGAGAACCTGACCATTGGTGTTCAGGTAGAACTCGGTGTAGTCAACGCCGTAGAATGTGAAAGGGAATCCGATGTCGAAAGGCCCCAGCGCTGCATCATCCCCACCAGGGACGCTTGTGCCACCATCGGTGGCATCTACCCAGTCGTATGTGACGGTGCCACTGTCACTGTCCGCCCACCGATAGCTGCCTTCCGCACCTGCCGCCAGAATGCCACTCCACTCGATCCGGTTCAACTCGGTGTTGTAGATCGCTCCTATCACGCTCCCGGGTACATAGGTGAGGTGGGGTGGTATGGGATCCACCAGAGCTGCGTTGGTGGCACCAACTCCTGCCAGGTTGCGCAGCTCGATCCAATAGCTCAACTCATCACCACCAACCGCCAACGGCTTGTCCACCACCTTGTGGGAGAAGGGCAGGTCAATCCAGTCAAGGCGGGTGGTGACGGTCAACGGAATGGGGGGGGCATCACCAACCGTCAGTAGTGCCTCGTTGTGAACCTCCGTTTTCAGCGGCACATCTGGGGCTATGCGGGCACGGAACTCGATCACATGCGCAACCACTGGTTCGAACAGAACGGCCAGACCAGCGTGCAATGGATAGCCAGGGCCCTCACCGTCATACAGATACTCAACACCTTCCGTTCCCTCTGCATTCTCTATGCCCACCGTTGCGCTCTCGCCCACACCAGAGGAGCCACGCAAGGTTTGGTACTGGATTAGGATTTGATTGCTACCCTCGTACAGAATCACTTCAAAGGTCAACGAATCCTGAGTGCCGTAGTGATGCACACCCGCCCACTCGATGACCAGCTGGCGACCGGGTGCGTCGCCCAACAACTTGTAGTACATCGTGCCTTCCTCGGAGACCAGGTCATCCCAGAAGGGCGCAATGAAGTTGTTCGGCGCATCCGCCTCTGGAATGCTGACATTGAAGTACTCTGAAGAGCCAGAGTCGAACAGCACCTGGCCGTTGGTGTTCAGATAGAACTCGGTGTGCTCCGCGCCGTAGAGTGTAAATGGGAATCCGATGTCAAAAGGCCCAGACCACTCATCATCTCCGCCCGGAACGCTTGTGCCACCATCAGTGGCGTCTATCCAATCGAATGCCACACCCCCTGTATCGCTGTCGGTCCAGCGATAGCCGCCCTCGATACTTGGCGGCAGGACGCCACTCCACTCAATCTGATTCAAGTCGGCGTTGTAGGTTGCCCCCTCCACACTCCCGGGCAGATAGGTGAGATGGGGCGGGATCGGATCAATCAGACTGACCTCGGTGGCAGTCACAGCACCAACGTTCTTCAGTTCGATGAAATAGCCGAGTTCATCACCGCTACTGGCCACAGGTTTGTCCACCGCCTTGTGCGAAGGAGAGAGGTCGGGCGCCTCAACGGCTGTGCTGGCCAGCATTGTTTGCACCCCACACAGACCATCATCCACCACTGCGGTATTGGTGATCACCGTACCTCTGGCGAGGTGCTCATCGACTACAACCCGGAAACTCAAATCCGTGCTCGATCGAGGAGGCACAGCACCTTGCCACTCGATGCGGTTGGCCGCGGCATCATAGGTGGCAGCGCCCACAAGACTGCCGGGCACGTAGACCGTTTGAGCGGGTATGTCGTCGTGCAAGACAGCCTGCGGGATTGCCTGACTACCGGGGTTGCGCAGGGTGATGACATAGGCCAACTCATCCCCGGCTTCCACTGTCGTTGGCGCCACCACGCCAGAACCGCCCAGGGTCGTTCCAACGGCCAGGGTCTCGTGTGCAGCTGCAATCCCTCTCTGGAAATCAACTCCCCCCGCCACAAAGAGTCGGCCTGCCACATGAACTGCACTGGTACCTGCCCTTTGTGGTGAAGCCAGAGACGACATGACCACCCACGAGTCCGCTGCTGGATCATAGCGTTCGACCGTAGGCAGGCCCTCGAAACCGTTGCCCCCTCCGATGGCATAGAGATAACCATCGGCGGCGACCAGACTCGGGGATTGGCGCCCGGTAGGCATTGGCGCGAGCGACACCCAAGAGTCGGTAGCGGGGTCGTAAGCCTCGAACGTTCTGAGAGCTGGCCAGCCGCCAGCTACGTATATCTTGCCACCCAGCTCAGCAGCGGAGGCGGCCTCGCGCGGGCCTGATGGCATCGGCGCCTTTTCGCTCCACAACCGAGTCGTCGGATCATACTCGAGGTTGCTGCTCAGCACCACCCCGCCGCTCGCACTCCCACCGAAAGCGTACAACTTTCCACCAGCTGCGGCAACCGCCATGCCTGCCGCTGCGTGCGGCAGATCGCCGCCCTGCGTCCAACGGTTCACGGCTGCGTTGTATATCTCCAGCACCGACAAGCGGTCTTGGCCGCGCATTCCGCCCGGTACGTAGATCTTGCCTTCGATTGCTGCCGCAGTGGTGTCTGCGGCGGCCGTGAGCTTGGGCGCCATCCCCCTCCAAGTCCCCGTGCGCAGGTCGTACATTTCATTTGTCCGCGAGGCCTCGTTGTCCGCATCCCAGCCACCGATGACAAAGAATTGACAGCCCCCAGCGGCAGCGGCGGCCAAGCCGTAGCGGGGCGTCGGCAGGATTGGCAGCGCTCTCCAAGGCATCGCAGCAGTCACGTCGATTAGGCGTTCTTCGCTGAGGCCCGGCACTGTGCTGGACTGCGCCCGCAAGGTCAGAGTTCCCGTGTCGCCCGTGACCGCAGCCACAGGTATCTGCACCCGGAGGACAAGATTGGCTGGTGAGCACGCGGACACAACTGTGGTGGTGATCTGACGGGTGCGCGTGGAATCCAAAACGGTCGCTGGCCAGCGGCTGCCTTCCACAGTCAGCACATAAGAGTCTGCTTGCACGCCCCGGTTCACCAAAGCAAATTCAAGCACAGCTTCATCACCAGGGGTA
This sequence comes from Anaerolineae bacterium, assembly GCA_041549915.1. Taxonomy (GTDB): domain Bacteria; phylum Chloroflexota; class Anaerolineae; order UBA2200; family UBA2200; genus JBFEPU01. Next base: position 4,382 of record JBFEPU010000002.1, read on the forward strand.
CCTGCAGCTCGTGGCGACGGCGTGATCAAAGAGAGGGCATAGTCAGGCCGTGGCTCAGCCAACCACTCGATCGAGCGCTGCATGATTTCCGTACGAACAGCCCCCGGCCCAACGCCCTCCAGGCCAAAGGCCAGGTACACAACGCGGAACCCTCTGCAATCATCTGCTGCCACGCCTGCCTGACCATCGTTCACATAATCCAGGACGCTGAAAGCCATGTTGTCGAGGGGTGCGATTTCACTTGGCGCGTCCTGGTTCGCTGCGCTGTCAGGGGCATCCAGCCTGAGGGTGACGCCCTCTAGAAACGCCCCTCCTGCACCCACGATGTGCTTGATCCCAGAATCGTCGCGGATGTAGCGGGCGTGCAAATAGCCCTCGTACTCATCAAGCCCGTACTGCCTCTCGACATCCCAATAGCCAATGTCCTGACCAGCCAGAAGAAGCGCCTTCCCGGACTGCAGGTAGTCAGACAGATCTGGCCAGGCGCCAATGTAGCCGGGCGACGAGAGCGGCTGGGCCCACACGACGACGTCGTACTTGCTGAGGGTGGTGGGAGGAGGGAAATTGCCGATCCCGAACAACGACCGGTTATCCACAACCCACAGATCATAGCTATAGAGCAATGCCTCCAGAGACCTCTGATAGTACTCAATGTGGCCGACCGTAAACCAGGCATCCGCATCCACAAGCAGAATCTTGGGGATCACCTCCAGCTCAAGATCGCGTTGCACGTTCTGGCCCTGAGATACGATGGTCACCACAACCTGTGCGATCTTGTGTCCGGCACGAGAGGGCACAGCTTCCAGGACATGCTGGCCCACCGGCAGCGTCATCGTGTAAAAGCCCAACTCATCCGTTGTGACCTCTGCGGAGCGCTGGATGTTTCTCAGAGTAGCGCTCACTGGCTGGCCTGTACCTACCTCTATGACACGTCCCGAGATACTGCCGGCAGGCAGTGCAGTCAGACGGAAATCCAATTGCGTCGTCGAGTCAGCAGCGATCTCTACCCCTCCTGCCGACCGTGGAGCATAGTAGAACTGCTCAGCAGTCACATCATAGATGCCTGCTGCTACCGAGAAGGTGTAATATCCTTGGCTGTCCGTCCATATCTGGGCACTCCCCCCAAAACGCTGGTTCACCATGGTGATCGTTGCCCCATGGATGCCGTCACTAGTGGCCGCGTCGGTAACCCTGCCCCAGAAGGCTCCGCCCTGGGCAATGCTACCGACTGCCTGATAGGCATCCACACGCCCCCACCCATAATCGTTGTTAGGCACCGACCCAACATCTGGCAGCGGGTGCGCAGTGCTGGTAATGATCTGCTCTGTAGCCGTAATCGTCAGTCGTGGTCCATTCCAGGCGGTTGCAGCCCCATATTGCCTATCCGCCTGCCACAGCAGAGCAACCGTGCCGGCAACGTGGGGCGTTGCCATCGACGTGCCCTCCCACGCTTCATACTGATTATCGGGGACTGTGGAGCGTACGTTCGCGCCGGGTGCAGTGACCTCGGGCTTGATCTCATCCCAGGGAGAAGGCCCACGGCAGCTCCATGTCGTCACGGCATCGTTTTGATCCGTGGCGCCCACAGCGAAAGCATGAGGGAAACTGCCCGGAGCGTTGACTGCGAGGCGGCCCAGATCCTCGTTGCCTGCGGCAAACACGGTGAAGATCCCCGCAGCGCGGAGGGCGTGCAAATCGTCCCAGAACGTGATGTCGGAACTGTCCGAATCGCCCCAAGAGTTGCTGCAGATGTCCGGAGCCAGGGCAGGATTGGGGTTTTGTCCATTGAGATCGGTGGGGGCCAGTATCCACTGGAAGCCAGCGTGAATCCACGACTCGTAAGCATCACCTTCGTCGTCAAAAACCTTGGCCGAGATCCAGCGAGCCTCAGGCGCCACGCCGACCTGGTTTCGTCCATCAGGCAGAGTGCCAACCATTATGCCCATGGTATGTGTGCCGTGGCCTTCGCCATCGTCAGGAGCGAGGGGATAGGCGTCGGTGGCATCAAACCAGTTGTAGTCATGTTGCGGCTGTGCCGGGTCGGCAGGATCATAGCCCCGGTACTGGCGTCTCAGAGCTGGGTGTGTCCAGTCCACTCCTGAATCGAGATGGGCAATCACTACGCCCGCGCCACGCAGTCCATAGGCATTCCAAACACGATCTGCGCCGATCGTGGCAATGTTCCATTCGATTGAGTCTAGGGACGAAGGCGCCGCGTCCGATGGGAGCGTCTCCCCCGGCGTCCCGCCCTGCGCGATGGATGGCTTCGCCTTGGCCGGTGTGGGAAGGTGATACACCCGGTCCTCCCGAATGGATTCCACCTCCGGTCGCGCGGCTACGGCCAGCAATGTCTGCAAATCGCTGGTGATAGCAAGGCCATTAAAGACCCAGTAGGAAGTGAAGGAAGTGACGCTGCCGGAAGCTTGTTGTGCCTCCAGATAGGTAAGCAGGTCCGCCTGGGACTGCTGAGCGGTCTGGCGCAAAGCCCGAACTACAGCCTGACGCCTTTCCTGAAGTTCTGCCACCTGTGCCGGGGGGATTAGGTCCGCCTTGGGTTTCAGGCGCACAATGTATTGGACCTGTGGCCTGCGCTTGACTAGGTCGTCATGCCCCTCTGCACCGCGATCATCGATCTCAGGCAGCGCGGCCTCTGTGAACTGCTTGAGAACACGAGGGTCAATCTTGCGCCTCAGCTCGAGGGGGATTGTGGCAATCGCCTTGTGTGCCTCCGGCAAGGTGTCGAGCGATTTCTGTTTCGGCGGCTCGTCGGCGTGCGCCTGGAGCGAGGATGGAGGAACGATCACCGCTAACAAAGTCAGGGCGAAGAGTGCAACAAGCACCAAACACGCCTTGGTCACATTCCGCAGTGCCATCAAGGCCTCCTTTCAAGCAAGCCGCTTCCAGTAACGCGAAGCTCTTGGCGCGAGGTCTGCGTGTTTATACCACACGTTGCGCACCGTGTCAATCACCGTGACTAGGGCCCACATTCCAATCTGAGAGGGGATTCCCTGCCTCCAGGCAAGTCCAAAAAAGAAGCGAGGGCATCTGCCCTCGCTTTCCTGTCTCCCTGCTCAAGCACTATTCATAGCGCAATGCCTCAATGGGGTTGAGGCGCGCAGCACGCGTGGCGGGGTAAATGCCGAAGAACAAACCCACCGCCACAGAGAAGGTCACCGACAGGGCTACGGACTGAAGCGAAACCTCAGTAACCAGAACGCCCGTTGCGTTGACTGCAGCAGCTGCGAGCGCGCCAAAGCCAATCCCAATCAGTCCGCCGACGATGCTCAACACGACCGCCTCAATCAGGAACTGCGCCATGATGTCCCGCCGCTTTCCGCCCACCGCCTTGCGGATGCCGATCTCACGCGTCCGCTCTGTCACCGACACCAGCAGGATGTTCATGATCCCTATCCCATCCACGAGCAGCGAGATGGCCGCGATGGCTCCCAGGAAAATAGTCAGGATATCTGTGACCTGATTGAGCACCCCCAGGATATCCTGCTGGCTTGTGACGGTAAAGTCATCGTCCTGAAACTGGATCTCGTGCCGTTGGCGCAGCAGTTCGGTGATCTGCTCTATGGCGGCATCCATACGATCCTCGCTGACCGCTGAGGCATTGATCACCGAGACTGCGGTGCCTCCTCTTTTCGCCGTAACGCTGCCAAAGAGCCGAGTCGTGGCCGTGGTGATGGGCACAAAGACCCAGCTATCCCGGTCGCCGCCACCCCCAAAGCCACCCAGCTCCTCAAGGACGCCAACGACTCGGAACGGCATGCGATTGATGCGGATGGTCTGCCCGACAGGGCTCTGCTCATCGAACAGATCGTCAGCGATCCGCCCGCCAAGAACTGCCACACGGGCTGAGGAGGACAATTCCTGCGCGCTGATGAAACTCCCTTGCTCTACCTCGAACTTGCGCACAAAGGCATATTCCGGCGTCGTGCCTACTACACTCGTATTGGTGTTGCGGTTTCGATAGATGATCTGTGCGCTGCGAGTCACCTGCGGCGCTACGGCCGCGACGTCTGGGCAGTTCAACGGGTTGGCAATGGCCTCGGCGTCTTCGATGGTCAGACTGGCCAGCGTACCCATACCGAAGGAGGCACCGGCCTGCGTAAGGGACCCGGGTATGACGAAGATCAGATTGGAGCCAATGCCCTGTATCTGCTCGGTAATCGCCTTTTGCGCCCCCTGGCCAATGGACAACAGACCGATCACGGCCCCGACGCCAATGATGATGCCCAACATCGTCAGCACAGAGCGCATTTTGTTGGCCGCTAGTCCCCGCATGGCTAAGCGAATGCTCTCAATTACGTCCATCGTTGTTCAACCATCACTTCCTATGCCGACTCCGCAGCTTCGACTTGATAAGCACACGAGCCGTCCGTTCGTTCTTCGCCCACGATCACACCATCCCTCAGTCGCACGATGCGCGGGGTGCATGCCGCAACCTCTGGATCGTGCGTCACGAATATGATGGTGATGCCCCGTTCGCTGTTGAGGCTCTGAAAAATGGAGATGATCTCCGCCCCGGTCTTTGTGTCAAGGTTGCCAGTCGGCTCATCCGCCAATATGATGGTAGGTTCGTTGACCAATGCGCGCGCAATGGCCACGCGCTGCTGTTCGCCGCCAGAGAGCTCATTGGGCTTGTGGTGCAGGCGGTCACCCAGGCCAACGCTTTCCAGAGCTGCCTCTGCGTTGGCGCGACGCCTGGACCTCGCAGCCATGGCGTAGACCATGGGTATCTCTACGTTCTCAATCGCGCTTGTCCTGGGCAACAAGTTGTAGCTCTGAAAGACAAACCCTATTCTCTTGTTGCGAATCTCTGCTAGTTCGTCATCAGTCAATCCGCCGACGCGCGTGCCATTCAGGTAGTATCGCCCACTTGTGGGCTGATCCAGACAACCCAGGATATTCATAAGCGTGCTTTTCCCGGAACCAGATGGCCCCATGATCGACAGCAGCTCCCCTGGCTCGACCTCGAGATCCACACCCCGTAGGGCATGCACGGTGACCGTGCCCATCTCGTAGACCTTGGTCACACCTTCCAACTTGATCACTAGCGCTGCCCTCCGAACCCAAATGGGCCACCTACTTCTTCCAGAAGGTTACGACGTGGGGCAGAAACAACGACCTCTTCTCCCTCACTCAGACCGGTCAAGACCTCTGTCACAAGCTCGCTGCTGAGGCCCGTACTCACCGAGCGCCGTTGCACCTCACCATTGGCGATAACCTCAAGGTAGAATCTCCCGGTGCTATCCCGTCTGATGGACCGGTTCGGCACCAGCAGAACGCTCTCCTTGCGCTCAACAACAATGTCAGCGATAGCCGTCATATTGGGCCGCAATGCGATATCGGAAGAACGTACCTCGATCCGCACGGCATAACTGACCACACCCTGAGCCACAGCACCCAGTGGATCAATGCGCGTTACCTTCCCCCCTAACGTGGTATCTGGGAAAGCATCCAGCACGATGGCTGCATCCTGGCCCACCTGCACGCGGCCGATATCGGTTTCGTCAACCCGAGCGTCGATATAGTAGCGCTCCAGGTCTGCCAAGACGATCACAGGAATACCGGCGGGGACGAACTCACCGGCATCTGCCGCGATCGAAACCACTGTTCCCGGGAATGGTGCGACGAGGATTGCGTCGGCAAGCCGAAGCTTGGCCTGTTCCAGAGCAGCCCGGGCCTGCTCGACCTGCGCCTCGACAATGGCCAGTTCCTCCATCGTTGGAGTCCGCTGCAGCTTGTCCAACTGCGCCTTCGCTTGGGCCAGCTGGCTTCGCGCCAATGCGACGTCTGCTTCGCTCGGTTGTTCGTCCAGTTTCTGCTGCGCCAAGGTCGCCTGTTGCACGTTGATTTCCGACAAGAGCACCTGTGCTTCTGCAGAGTCTATCGCCGCCTGGGATGAGAGAGGGTTACCCTTCACAGAATCCCGCTGCGCTTGTGCGCTCCACAGTTGGTTCCTGGCTGCATCTACATTCAGCTTTGCTGATTCCAGATCATTGGCTGTCGGGCCACTGAGCAGGCGATCGAGACTCGCCTGAGCGCTCTCGACGGCTGCCTCTGCCGCACCAATGTCGGCAGAACTCGGACCTGTCTTGATCTGTGCAAGCTGAGCCTCAGCACTCCTCAGCGCAGCTTCCGCTTGCACAACGCTCCATTCCATTTGCCGGGTGTCCAGACGGGCAAGCGCTTGGCCAGACTCGACCTTGTCACCTGTCTGCACCGTTATCTCTGACAGTATGCCAGGAGATGGAAAGAGCAAGGTCACCTCATCTTCTGCCAGCACACTGCCAGAGGAATTCACTGTGGCCACTATTGTGCCTTGACGTGCAGCCACCGTCTGATAGTCTGTTATAGCCTCAGCCCGTTGCATCTGCAGGCGGCGTAGAACAGCGGCGCCAGCTAGAACCGCGGCCACCACTACGATAACGAGCACAGTCCTTCTGTTCATGGTGCACTATCCTTTCTCAACAGCACTGGCCCTGCGCCAGAGAATTATTTCGCAAGGCTAAGTATTTTATCCAGACTCCAGGAGTCTGTCAAATGCCGGGCCTCGCCGCGCAGCCAGCCGCGTCGCTCCTTCTGGCCCGTGACAACGATCGGCACGGTAGCCGGGCAACCCCACAGCCAATTGCTGTTCCATGCCTGGTTATGCTAGAATGAGCACTGGAGAACCCGCACCGCCCAAGAACCCTCCAAAGCCGAACCCGAGGAGGTGCCAATGAATCCCTTGGCAATTCCGGAGATCGTAATTCGACGCCTGCCCCTCTACCTACGGTGCCTGAGCCTGTTGGTAGATGAGGGCCAGATTGTGACATCATCACAGGAACTCGCAGACAAGCTGGGAATCAGTTCCACTCAGATTCGTAAGGACCTATCCTACTTTGGGGAGTTTGGCAAGCAAGGAACCGGATACGACGTCCGCTATCTTCGGGACCAGTTGCGACAGATACTGCAGGTCGACCGGTGCTGGAATGTGGTATTGGTTGGTGCTGGTGACTTGGGCCACGCCATCCTGCGCTACGGTGGCTTTGGTGATGGCGGATTCTGCATCGTCGCTGTGGTGGACAATGATGAGCGGAAGATCGGGCGTTCAATAGGGAAGCTGCGGGTCCAGGATATCGCCAGACTGCCGAAAGTGGTCCACAAGCACGGCGTACAGATCGCCATTGTTGCTGTGCCAATGAGCGAGGCTCAACAGGTCGCCGACGCGCTGGTCAGCGCTGGCATCAGGGCGATCCTGAGCTATGCGCCTATCACATTGAGTTTGCCAGAGCACACGCGCATCGAGTACATTGACCCGGTGATTGGCCTGCAAAGCATGGCGTATTATCTCAGCCCCGGCCATCCATAAAGGCCACCACATAACCAAGAGGTGCACACCCCAGTACCCAACCATGGGGCATGCACCTCCCCTGTGCATCCAATCTCGTTTCTAACTAGACTACGCCCAATTTGCCTACAGCATAGGGAGACTGCGTTTTAGCACGTCGTACTGTTCCAGTGCTTTGCCTGCACCCACCGCCACACACGCCAGGGGATCCTCAGTCACATGACACGGCACCCCCGTCTCTCCGGTCAAGAAGCGATCGACGTTCCGCAGCAGCGAGCCTCCGCCAGTCATGACAATGCCGCGATCAATGATGTCTGAAGCCAGTTCCGGCGGGGTCTTCTCGAGCACTGCCCGCACCGCAGCCGCGACGGCAGCCAGAGGCTCGACAATGGCCTCCGTAGCCTCGCCCGAGGTGATGGTGATTGTCTTCGGCAAGCCGGTCACCTGATCGCGACCGCGCACGTCCATCCTCAGCTCTTCTTCGAGCGGCAGAGCGCTGCCTATCTCAATCTTGATATCCTCTGCGCTTTGCTCGCCAATGAGCATGTTGTACTTGCGTCGGACATACCCTGCAATGGCCTCGTCAAACCTGATTCCGCCTACTCTTACTGAGTTCGCAACCACGATGCCGTTGACGGCGATAACTGCGGCTTCACTAGCCCCGCCACCGATGTTCACGACCATATTGCCGGTTGGCGTGTGAATCGGCATGTTGGCTCCGAGGGCTGCCGCCAGAGGCTCGGGAATCAGATGTGCTGTCTTGGCACCTGCCTCGATCGCCGCATCTCGTACCGCACGGCTTTCCACACTTGTGACCCCAACAGGCACGCTGATCATGACCTCAGGGCGAAGCAAACGGAAGCGGCCGAGGACTTTTGATATGAAATACCGCAGCATGGCCTCTGTTACAACATAGTCTGCTATAACGCCGCCACGCATTGGACGCATCACCTCTATAGTCTCGGGCGTGCGTCCCAGCATTTGACGGGCCTCCTCACCCACGGCCACAATGCGGTTGTCATTGGCGGAAATGGCAACTACTGAGGGTTCGCGCAGCACGATGCCTCTCCCACGCACAAAGACCAGCACGTTCACCGTGCCGAGATCAAGACCGATCTGTCTTGCGAGCATTAAACCTCCTGCCCGGACCCTCCTCAAAGATGCCGGGAAATGTTTCTAGTCTGCTTCGATTCTTTCAATCCTGGCCCCAAGTTGGGTCAGTTTTTGGTGGATCCCCTCGTATCCACGGTCCACGTAGGCCATGTCGGAAACGACCGACTTGCCATCGGCTACGAGAGCTGCCAGGATCACTGCAGCACCAGAGCGAATGTCCAGTGCCTTTACCTCGCTGCCCATCAATCTCGTCTTCCCGCGAATCAATGCTGTCTGACCTTCCACTTTAATGTCAGCGCCCATCTTTTGCAGCTCACCCACATAGAGCAGGCGTCCGTCATACATCGTCTCGTGGATCGAACTCTCGCCGTGTGCTTGCGTCAGCAGAGCCGCGGTAGGAGCCTGCAAATCAGTAGGGAAGCCAGGATAGGGGAAGGTCTGTATGTCAATCGCCGACAAGCGTTCACAACCTTCCACGGTATACGCGTCTCTTTCAGCAATAACTGATGCCCCTGCTTCGGTCAGCTTGCTGCTCAAGGCACCCACGTAGCGAGCGACGCGGCCACGCTCCGTGATACGGCCGCCGGTGATCGCTGCGGCCAGGGCGAACGTTCCCGCTTCCAGACGGTCAGGCATGACACGGTATACGGCACCATGCAACCTGCCTACACCCTCGATCTGGATAATCCCCGTGCCCGCGCCGTAGATGCGCGCACCCATAGCATTCAAGAAGCTCGCCAGGTCGGCAACTTCCGGCTCGACAGAGGCATTCTCGATAACCGTGGTACCCTCGGCCAGGCACGCCGCAAGCAAGAGATTCTCTGTACCGGTATGGCTGGGGTAATCGAGCGAGATCCTTCGGCCGACCAGCTTTGGTGCTTGCAGCGCATAGCTGCCGTTCAGACGATCGATCCGGGCTCCCATCACCTGAAAGCCCTTCAAGTCCACGCTTACTGGACGCGTGCCTATGGCGCAGCCCCCAGGATGAGGAGCCTCAACTTCGCCCAGTCGCCCTAAAAGCGCGCCAACCACGAGGAAGCTTGCGCGCATTCTGGTTGCCAGGTCCAAAGGAACCGAAGCCTGACTCAGATTGCTGGCCTTGACCACTACGCTGCAGCTGCCTTCTGCTTCGACACCCACCCCAAGGCCACGCAGTAGGCTGAGCATGGTACGGATATCCTCAATGTCCGGCAGATTCTCCAAGTAACATTCGTCAGCGGTGAGCAAGGTTGCTGCCAAGATGGGTAGAGCGGCATTCTTGGCACCGGCAACAGATACTTCACCCCGCAGCTTGTGGCCACCCTCAACTACGAGAGGCATGCGTTCACCACCTTCAAAGCAACGCTGCTTGTGGACAGAGAGGTTGGAACCCAGCACAGCCTGACGTCACATCACTTGACCGCCACGAGTATATCGCAAATGACATTCATTGTCAACGCAAATGCGAACCGGCCGCCCCACAGATCCTACTTGGACATCGCCTTCAGGCTCAGATAGGCCGGGCGAGGCTTGAATTCCGGGTAGCCAGGTTCCGAGATGGCCCACCAGTATTGCTCGTCGGCTTCCGTCCAATCCGGGTCGGCGATGTAGATCAGACTCATCAGACCGATCCACGGAGACCAGTTGTTCCTGGCCCATTGATAGGCCCGCACGAAATAGTCAGCCTTTGTCGCTTCATCCACGCGATGCCAGGCATAGGAGGGATGTATTGGGTCACTCGTCCAGCCGAACTCGAGCACCGCAACCTGTTTGCCCCCATCTCCGTATCTCTCCATGACGCGACGCAGGTCTTCGACACGTCGGAAACAGAAGAATCGCTGGCCGCCGTAATCCGGGTTGCTGGCCACTTCGTCGGGGCTCAATTCCGGGGGTGCCTTGTAGCCAGCGGCGTGAACGCCGAGTACGTCGAAGTAGCCTGCGCTGCTGCCACCCATCGCCTGGTACATCCGCTCCAGGTATACGTCGTCGGGCATCGCTTCAGGCGGCTGGGTTCCTGTCGGCGTGAGGCCGGCGCTGATCACCATAGCATTCGGATCCGCTTCTTTGATGCGTCGGTATGCTTCTCTCAAAAGGGCCACGTAGTCGGCAGCGTTTGGTGAACGCCCCCCCCACTCGCGCGAGAGGTTGGGCTCGTTCCACACCTCATAGGCTCGGATGCGCCCCTTGTAGCGAGTAGCCATCACATACAGGAAGTCACCCAAATCTGCATAGTTATCGGGCGGTCCGTTGGTCGGGAAGCCGCCTCCAGCCCATTTCGGCTGATGATCTACGCGTACAAGCAGATCCAGGCCCAGTTTGTTGCACTCGGCAACGATCCAATCCACTCGGCCCCAATCGAATGTCCCCTTGGCAGCACCCTCGACATCCCGCCATCCAATGTTTTGCTTGACCCAGCCGAAACCAGCTTCCTTGATCATGCCCATGTCGCGGCTGGCCACTTCCGGCCGCCACCAGAGAAAGGCCTGCATGCCGTACTCCGGGGAATCCATGCGCAGAGGCTTGGACGGTGGAACAGGTGGCATGGGCGTCGCTTCCGGCGTGGCTGTAGGTGGCACTGGAGTGGATGTCGCCGGCACTGGCGTTTCTGTTGGCACAGCTGTAGCTGTGCGCGGGACTGCTGTATCCGTGGGCGAGACCACAGTATCCGTTGCAGCAGGCAGGCCAGCGGTCGCGGTCGGAGTGGCGACCTGCGCAACGGTGGTGAACGTCGGATGCGGTGTGCGAGTGGCTACAACAGGCGCCGGCGCTGTTGGCCTGTTGAAGAACAACATCCACACTAGACCCGCCCCACCAACCAGCAACAGGAAAATGGCAATCCACAGGGGCCCCATGCCACCACCGCGGGGCGAACGGGAACTGAATTGCTTCGTATCCATTAGCACATTGCTCCTTCCATGCGTCAGGCACAAACAGAGCACGGGCTGCCTCCCGTGCTCTGCAGACAACTATCGACGTCCTCAAGGCTACTTGGGCATGTTCACCAAAGCGGCAAAGGCAGGGCGCATTCCCCAGTTCGGCCGCACGACGCCAAAGGCGGCCTTCTCGTCGTGGGCGCCGACTATTGGACCGAAGTTGAGGTTCCACAAGAACATGGGCCCCACCCAGCCCCAACCCTTGGCGATCTCATAGGCACGGACGATATTCTGTGCTTGCTCGGCCTCTGTATTGTCGGCCGCGTACTCATAGCCTTGCGCCGGCGGAGCGCCTAGATTCTCTACCGAGGCCCAGCCAAACTCCGTAACCCAAATCCGCTTCGCGCCGTCGCCGTATTTCACCATGATGTTGCGATAGCTCTCCATCGTACCACGGAAGAACCAGCTTGGGTGACCTTTAGCGTTGAAGCTGGCGGTTGGATCTTGGTAAGTCTGCCAGTCACCGTCAGGTGGGTTGTTATAGCCACTGGGGTGCGCACCGATTGCATCGCAGTAGTTCCTCACCCCGGCCTGATACATCTGCTCCAAGTAGACCCGGTCATCAATGGCAATGTTGCCATCATTGTAGCCCGTGGGGGTCAGTGCTCCAGCCACAACAACTGCGTTTGGATCAACGGACTTGACCGCCTGATAGGCCACCTTCAGCAGCTCCACGTACTTTCCGGCATTGAGCTTGCCACCCAGGCCGCCCCATTCGTAGTACAGGTTTTGCTCGTTCCAAATCTCGTACGCCTGTACACGCCCCTTGTAGCGGGAAGCCAGTGCCCGCATGAATTCCCCGTAGGTGTTCGGATCAGACGGTGGGCCCTCGTCCGTGTCCTCGGGCGGACGAGCCCACTTTGGAGCCTTGACTACACTGAACAATAGTTTGATGCCCGCCGCACTCGCGCTGTCCACAATGCGATCCAACGCGCCCCAGTCGTACTGACCGGGTGCGGGGTGATAGCGGAACCATTCTACTTGCTGCTTGTACCAGCGGAAGCCCATTTGCTGTATTAGCCCAAACAGCCTGCCGTGATCGCCGTCGGTTATGGCATCCCCCTGAACTCCATAGTCAAAGCCCGGTCCTCGGGTCGCAGGCGCAGCGGGTTGCGGCTGCGGCTTGGCAGTCGGTTTGGGAGTTGGCGTTGGTGTTGGGGTGGGTATCGGAGTAGGCGTGGGAACCTGCAGGCTGATGCTGTTGCTGCGCACATCGCTCGTGCGACCGCCGTCATCGGAAATGGATGCCACAATGGAGTAGTCGCCTGGATTATCGGGCACACGCCAGACGAGCTGTGGCCCAGCAGCCAGCGATGCTGCTGCAGTGTCACCCTCAGCGGCGGGCACCTCAACTCCAAGCAGCGGGCTTGTCACACTAACTTCATCACCAGCAGGCCCCTGCACAGTCCAGACGATCGTGAAATCGCTATCCATCGATGGGACGAGCAACTCTTTGAAATGCCCAAGCACATCCCACACACGTTCATCATTCCGCTCATCCAACAGATCTTCTAACAGCAAGCCGCGCACGTTGTAGTCAGCAATCAACTGCAACTTGTGGGCCATGCTGGTTGCATTCTCCAGCCAAATCTGGCAATCCCGACCCTGGTCATCGCGGTAGCTAATCCAGTACGTCGCGGCACTCTCATCGTACTGCGGTCCGCCAGACTCATGTAGCACGCTGAGCATGAGGGTGACATCCTCTCCAGGACTCACCAGTTCCTTCTGACCCTCAACCGCCAACTCAGCGATCTCAGACAGGGCCTGAGAGTAGGGTAGCCGAGAGATGGCACCGTCCACCGACTTGTAGCTATTCACAGACAGCGCGACCTGCAGTTTCGTCCGGTTGACCTCGCCTACCGCCCAGCGCAGCAGGGCGTCCATCTGACCACCCCTGGTGCAGGCTAACGGGGATTCAATGGCTGGGATGACAAAGGCATCAGTCACCTTGCCCAACTCGCGCCAGTCATAGGCCCCTGTCTCCCAGCGATCCTCTGCAACTTGTCGTGGCTGTTCCACACGAACTGACAGTAGCTTACCTTCCTGGTGCAACGCGTCGGCCACTTCGCCAACGAAAGAGACATACTCTCCGCGCAACTTGGGGTCGAGCCCTCGGTAGTCCAGCTGCACACCGGCGTACATCTTTTCCACCGCCAGAAGGACCAGCGCTTCGACATTCTGACGGCGTGCTTCAGCATCTAGTAGCAAGGCGGTCAGCAGCTGAGGCTGTACCTGGCCATCCTCCTGGTTGCTGACCACTGCGACACCGGAATAGCCCTGTGGCACAGGGGCACGACTCGCACCTTGAGCGTCATGTACCACACCATCACCATCCACAAAGAAGCCGTCCGCGTAGATCTCCGTGAGGATGCCTGCAGCCTCACCGGGTACGGACTCCTCGTCTGCCAGCACCGTTGCCACCGAAGGATTCACACGCTTCGCTTGCACTACGGCGGCGATAGATGGAAGGGAAGCAAGGCTCGCTTCGATCACTCCATCCTCCGGTATCACTCGTGCCGGGGCCCACCCCCATTGATCCCCGTCCCAGGTATACACGTCCGCAGCGTAGGCTAGACCCTCGGGCAGAGGCAGAGTGAGAATGGCCTGGTCGGGCGATGGCCCGTACATGCGTAACAGATAGAGATCGCTTTGCAGGGTCACTGCCTCTGTGGACAGCGCCTCAGCGGCCATATCCTCCACCTGGTCTCCAGTTCCGGAGAGGACATCGGCGACAGACATGGATGCTAGTTTCAAACGAAGCTGTTTGGTCAGAGCACCTTCGGGGATCATAAGCTGAGCACCGTCCAGTGCACTCACAACGCCACCCGCTTGGCCCACCACCGGATAGTCCCAGTGTAGGAACCGCGCCCCTGCGGAGAAAGGTGGAAGCCATAAGCTTAGGACCAGCAAAGCTACAGCAACGGCATACGCGACGTTGTCCGCCTGTGGGTGCTCCAACACCTGGGGCAGACGCTGGCGAAGAGAGGTCTCCTTCATGTTATCCTTTCTACTCCAAGCCTTGTGAACAGGTCGATATAGTACACAGTACAGGGCTGAAATGCAAACGAAACTGCATCCAGCCCTGTTGCAGGCTTATGGTCTGGCGGACGCGACCTGATCCGAGCGCCACTGGCTATTGGCCTTGGCCATGGATAGAAGGACGACTGGTGATAGTACCGATCGCTCAACATCCACAAATGGCACATTGTCCTCCAGATCTGGGATCAAGCGGCCAGGATTATAGGATAGGAGACCCCTTTTGCCAAATGCCACACTCCGAATCAAGAACCTGGCAGTCGCCAGGTTATGGCAGCCCGCGTTCGAAATGCGATAGAGGTTTGAGTGTGCGAGGTCGGGGCGAGACGGGAGCGAACTGACGCACCGGCGCCTGTCTTCAATCTGTGCGAGCCACCTCCAAGGACAGCGGATGGTTGCTTACCTCACGGCTCAACTGGCGAAGCGGCGCCCTGCCGACGGCAAATCGCAGACTTGGGCATTGAGTGTTGTCTGTGAGGCCCGGCCTAACGAAGAGCCTGGCGTAGGCGGATCCAGCGACTACTGAGGGTCGTTGAGGTGATCAAAGCCTGCTTCATCGTATCTGCCAGCGGCATTCCAGAACATCCACCCGTGCGTCTGAGCATCAGCTGCGGCTTGCTTCTGGAGGCGTATCTCTTCAACGCCATAGGTCACACCATTGGCCGAGTAATGCTGCAGCCAGGGACGCACCTTCGCTCGCCTGGGAGCCGAAGAGAGGATGGATTCAATGCGCTTTGTCAATTCCACACAGCTACGATGGACAACTTGATACGGGTGCAAGAGCGGCTCCTCATAACCCAGATTGCCACTGACGAAAGTCGCTGGGTAGAGCATCGGAGAGATATAGTCCATGTAGGGAGCAATATCGACTATCCGCTGCCCAATGCCCATATCTTCCTCTGGCGACACCCAGACCGTTAGACCAAACAAATCTGCGGACAGCAGAACGCCGTAGGGCTCTAGCTCCGCACGCAGTCTGGCAGAGAAATCCCGTATGGCTTTGCAGCGCGACTCAAGTGTGCTGTCCTCCGCATACCTGGTGTCACTGGTTCCACCATCAGACGGGAAGCGCAGATAGTCGAATTGCAGCTCATCAAAGCCAAGGACAGCCACTTCCTTGGCAATGGCGATGTTGTAGTCGTGCACCTCCACGCGGAACGGATCGCCCCAGGACGAACCCTCAGCATCTGCCCATAGCTGGTCGTCTTCTGTGTGCACCGCCCATTCCGGATGGGCGGTGGCCAGGGCCGAATCTTTAAAGACCACAAGGCGGGCAATCATGTAGATGTCCTTATCTCGACACAGCGACAGAAATGTCTCGATATCCATAACCTCGGACTTGTACGCCTTGCTCCGCTGGGCTTCAGCCACGACGCTGGGATAGGCCAGCCAGCCCCGGTCGTTCTTGATATCTACCACGATTGCGTTCAGTTCCGTGCGGTCGACCAAATCAATCAATCTGCGCACTCGCTCCTGGTCGGTGAGAATCCCGAGCGGCACGTAGATACCCTTGACTTGGAATCGGCTGATAAAGACATCCTGTTCAGTCACTTCTCCAACAAAGACCTCAGACCTGTCGTGATCTTTGGCAGTCACTGTGAGAGTGAGCGGCCGAGGCAAGTCCGTGAGGGCATAGCTCCCATCCGCACCGGTCACGGACGATGTAATGACCTCACCTTCAGAGATTGCTGTCACCAGCGCACCTGGCACTGGACTGCCATCACTTCTCTCTCTCACTAGACCCTGCAGAGTGTTGGGGCGCAGAGCAAGCAACAGCGTATCACGACCATCGTGCAGTGTTCTCAGTCCTTGATAACCAGCCGCCTCAATGGACAAGACCCAATCCTTGATCAGGCGCTTTACAACTACCTCACCGTTGCCATCGGTGAAAAGACGCGCAGAGCCGTACATCACCGACGCATCCGGAACAGGCTCTCCCGAGTATTGATCGACGACCTGTATCGTGGTCTCTATCGGATGAAGGAGGAAATCCTGCACTGCCTGTCCGCTGAAGGAAGTAGTGCTCGCCGCGTAGCCCGGCATGCCTGCGTGCAATAGATCACCTGCCGTCACCTTGTCCAGATTGTAGTATCCACTCCCGTCCGCAGTGGCACGCAGTTGACCTGCCGTTACAATGCTGCCTGGCAGTGGATCTCCGGTCTGTGCATCACACACAGCGCCTGACAGAGCATTCGCGGCCAAGGTGGTATTCACGGAAGGAGACCGACTCTGCAACCTGCTTGGGGGAAAATCTGCATCTGCAGGCACGTGGCCATTGTCCTCTACGGCCGGCTCCAAGACACGTTGCATCCAGCCGAGGCGATAGCCTTCTGCGTGGTTAGAGCCTGTCGCGTGGGCACTAGCCAGGATGACAGCGCCCACAGGCATAGGAGCGCGATCGATTTCGTCTCTCACTACGCCATATCCCTGCCCCGGGTACAGTGCACTTGGCACGACCGCTACCGACACCAGCAGCAGGATCATGGCAATGGTGAACTTAGTCAACTTGGTTCCTCAGGGAATGGTGGAATCCGAAGCATCAATAGCCAGCGGGGCAGCCGGCTTCCTGATGTCCAACGGAGTGCAAGGAGCGCCACCTGACCCGACCAGCATTGACGATAAGAATCTTTAAAACTAAGTCTTCATCCTCTGACTTGATAAGTATACTTGAGAATCCCATCTGTAGGACGTGCCAGCTGGCTGGATACTACATGTTGCGCTCGAGAATGCCAAGTTATGCCATTACGAATGTCTACTGCGATTTGCGCGGTGTTGGCAGAAAGTGGCCCTTCGACTAGAATAGCCGCGCGATGGAGCAGCGAGCCTTGCTGTCATCACCGCTATGTACACAGCGTAGACGCTCTAATGTAGCCAGGATGTTCCTCGGCTCGCCCCTGTTGGCCGTCAATGGTGATGGGCAACCTTCGACAGACCATGGCGCTCCATCTCCGCTTTGGTCCATCGAGAGCGTCTCGGCTTTCGCACGATCACGTATTGTGCCTTCGTCCATTCCGCCAGTTGCTTGGCGAGATTGAACCGGAAACTCGAATCCTTCTCTTCTTGTTTGTGCTGCTTATTCGTCGATGGGAGAACACATGACTATGAACGCCAAGCATGCATGGCAGGCAGCGCTGGGAGAGTTGCAGCTGCAACTGACGAAGGCTACTTTTGACACCTGGGTGAAGAACACACGCGTCCTCGGTTTCGAAGACGGCACATTCTTGATCGGGGTGCACAATGCTTACGCCAAGGACTGGCTGGAGAATCGTCTCCGTACCACCATCAAGCGCACTCTCATTGGCATTGTAGGCAGCACGGTAGATGTCAGATTCATTGTTCATCCCCAGTCCGCTGCTGACTCCACCCAGGAACAGACTCTCCTTGCTGGCATGATCGATGATTCGGCTGCTTGGCAAGATACGACCTCGCAGATGCAGAACGCCCAGCCGCTCCCCTTTCACACCGGGTTGAACCCGAAGTACACATTCGAGACGTTCATAGTTGGTAATTCCAATCGCCTGGCACACGCGGCTGCCAGGGCGGTGGCTGAGAACCCTGGCAAGGCCTACAACCCTCTCTTCATCTACGGAGGTGTGGGACTGGGCAAAACCCATCTGCTGCACGCTATCGGAGACGCTGCCCTCTCTCATTCACAAGGCGTGCTGTATGTCTCTTCCGAAACTTTTACCAACGACTTGATTAACGCTATTCGCACTCAGAGCACAGATGAGTTGCGCGCCAAATACCGGGACAATGTAGATGTCTTGCTTATCGACGACATTCAGTTCATCGGTGGGAAAGAGAGCACACAGGAAGAACTGTTTCACACCTTCAACACCCTCTACGAAGCCGGCAAGCAGATCGTGATGTCCAGCGATCGTCCACCTCGGGCGATCATGACTTTGGAGGAACGTCTCAGATCTCGATTTGAGTGTGGCCTCATTGCCGACATACAAGCTCCGGACCTTGAGACTCGCAGTGCTATTCTGCGCTCCAAAGCGGATTCGCAAGGACTCATTATTCCCCCCGAGGTCACCGATTTCATCGCCAGCAAATTCCAGAGCAACATCCGCGAATTGGAGGGGGCACTCAACCGAGTGGTTGCACACGCGCGTTTGATGGACGTCGCACTCACCACAGAGATGGCTACTTCCGTGCTGGAGAACATCCTCACGCGCGCTGACTCGGTCACTGTCGACCAGATTCTAGAAGGCGTGTCCGTCTACTATGACCTGGATGTGCCTACCCTCAAGAGCCGGCAACGTAGCCAGACCGTCGCTCACGCCCGTCAGGTGGCGATGTACTTGCTGAGGGAGGAACTACACTGCTCACTGCCACAGATTGGCAGAATCCTCGGTGGGCGCGACCACACAACAGCCCTATACGGTTGCCAAAAGATCTCTGTACGCATTGAGGAGGATGACCAACTGCGTCGCGATGTGCTTGCCATCAGAGAACGCGTGTACAGGGAACGGGTTCGCGCCGCGTAACAGACGCCATTTGTGGATAACTTGCCAATAACTGTGGATAACTCTGTTTTTCTGGGGATAACTTGTCCCTGCGATCCGGCTTCAGAAGACGGCTAACCCTCCGTCGGCTAGCTACGATTCCACTAGGAATAGCCTACCACCTACTGCACCTCGCAAGCTCTAGTATGCCCACCTGACAGTGACGCCTCTTGTGGGACACTTTTGTCTCCCCAGCTCATTCACACTTCCTGTGCACAATCATGTCGAGACGGAGACCGTCAGTCTCCCATCGCTGGTGGTACGGTCACTACGCAGCACTGCGAGTTGTGCGCCGACCAAGATAGTCCCGTCCCAACAGCTCTGATCCCCTCTATCCACAACCCCTACTACTACTACTTAATTACTGGATAACTGATAAGAGTGTTGAACACCACTATCCACGCCAGCCAACCCCAGGCAAGAAATGCTCTCGAAGAATTCCCCATAGTCGCAGGGAGGTTTTCTACCGAGAGTGCACAGGACAGTCCAAAGCGTATCGCACTGTCCATGCTATAATGAAAAGAGGAGGAGCTGTGCCATCAGAAGGAGTGGATAGATCGTTGAAGCGCATCATACTGCGATCCGTGTTGTCGATGACAACTACTGCTGTTCACTTGGGGACAGCGGTGGGCTGTGGTAACATTACCCCGTATTGCGCGACTCGTTCGTCTCATTGATGCAATCAGTGCGTTCCGCGCAGTAATGGCACCAGCGGGCCATTTGTCAACTAGAGAGGAAGAGGATGCGTTACCTGGTTCTGTCTGATATCCACAGCAATCTCGCTGCCTTTGAGGCTGTGCTTGCCGATGCAGGGACATTCGATGAAATCTGGTGTCTCGGCGATGTGATTGGCTACGGGCCGCAGCCCAACGAGTGCGTGGAGCGGCTGAGAGACTTGCCGCACATCTGTGTGGCCGGCAACCATGACTGGGCTGCAGTCTCCAAGTTGGACATCTCCGCATTCAATCCAGATGCTCAACGTGCCTGTCTTTGGACCAGAGAGCAGCTAAAGCCGGGCAATTGGGAGTTTATCGAAGACCTGCCAGAAGTGCTCGTTGAGGAGAGTTTCACCCTGGTTCATGGGAGCCCGCGCCATCCCATCTGGGAGTACATTGCACGTCCTGCCGTGGCTCTAGCGAACTTTGACTATTTCGACACCGGGTATTGCTTTTTCGGCCATACGCACCGGCCGGTCGTCTATGCTCTTGATAGCCTGCAGAATATGTGTGATGCCTTTGCGATGGCTGAGCAGGCTCCTGTGACTCTGGATGTTGAGCGTTTGCTGATCAATCCGGGGGGAGTTGGGCAGCCTCGCGACGGGGATCCTCGCGCGAGCTACGTCATTCTAGATGCAGAAAAGAACACCATAGAATACCGGCGCGTGGAGTATCCGATCGAAGAGACACAGCAGCTGATGTCTGCTGCGGGTCTGCCAAAGCGGTTGGCCATGCGCCTGTCCGTTGGTTGGTGATCGGAGTCTGTGCAATGGCTGGGAACATCGCGCGGTTGCACAGCGTTCTGATATTGAGGTTGAGCGATCGATTGCACGATGGGAGGATTGCCATGAAGGTGAGCAGATCTCTAGCGATGATTTTCCTAGTCACACTGCTTGTTGTCGCTTGCGCATCCCGCCCTGTACCTGAGGTGGCACGAGGGGGAGGGGAGCCGGTGCCAGCTGAGTTCGGTGATACTGCGAGTGATGCTATCTCGGCAAAGGCGAGCGAGGAGCGGATGATCGTGCGCACTGCGGAGCTGGCTCTGGTGGTGCAGCAAACGGAAGATGCCGTCGAACAGATCAAGGACATTCTGGGCCTGCTGGGTGGCTACGTGGCTGACACACGCCTGTGGCGCGACGAGGAACAGTTGCGCGGTTCGATCACGGTGCGTGTACCATCCGAGTCCTTGGATGAGGCTTTGAGCCAGTTCAAGAGCCTTGCGGTCAAGGTGGAGCGCGAAAGTGGCAGCAGTCGCGATGTCACCGAGGAGTACACAGACCTCGATTCGCAGTTGCGCAACCTGGAGGCCACGGAGCGGGAACTCTTGGCTCTACTGACAACAGTTCGCGAAAGGACGGGCAAAGCCGAGGACATTCTGGCGGTGCACCGCGAACTGACGAACATACGGAGTCAGATCGAGGTGCTGAAGGGACGCATGCAGTATCTGGAGCGGACAGCGGCCATGGCTGCGGTGACAATTGAGTTGATCCCGGATGTGCTGGCGCGGCCCATTTCTTCCAGTGGCTGGCGACCGTCCGAGACGGTGCGCCGGGCATTTCGCTCCTTGGTCAATACCCTGCGGTTTGTTGCCGACGCTGCAATATGGATCGTCTTGTACGGTCTGCCGGTGATCGGCATCTTGTTGGTACCGGTTGCCATTGTGTGGCGGATTTGGCGTAGCAGAAGGCCAGGGAGAAGTTTGGGCGCAGCTGGGGACAAACCGTCAAGTCAGGCATAGCAGCCCAGCGGGCAGGCGCCTGACAAGCACTCTCGTTCAGCTGCCGTAGAGAGACCCGTCTTCCGATGGAGGGGGACGGGTCTCGTTGTATTCACGACTTGGCGCACATGTCTGTTGTGGAGGTTGCCGGATGGCCATGAGTCCGATCGGGTGTACTGCTGCCTCAGGTCTATCTACCGTTCTTCCCTTGTGTAAGGCTGCATGAGGGCGGCAGGAGCTCCAATGCGTTTGCGCAGGACTCCACCGGAGCTGATCAGCAAGACCAGAATGGTGAAGGCAAATGGAAGCATGTTCAGCAAGTTGGGCGAGATGCCGAGGGGTTGCAGGCGGTACTGTAGCACGCGCACCCCACCGAACAGGTAGGCGCCCAGCAAGGCGCGCACCGGATCCCACATGGCAAAGATCGTCAGGGCAATGACAATCCAGCCGGCACCAGCCGTCATCCCCTCGATCCAGGCCGGTGCATAGACGACCGAGAGATAGGCACCACCCACGCCAGCCATCATCCCACCGAAAAACACTGCCAGATAGCGAACGAGAAACACGTTGATGCCGGCAGCATCGGCTGTGGCTGGGCTCTCACCTACTGAGCGCAAGGTGATGCCCCATCGGGTCTTGTACATGATGAACCACAGCACTGGTACTAGGATGATGGCGAGGTAGACAAGCGGGTCGTAGCGGAAAAAGAGCGACCCGACGACAGGCAGGTCTCTCAGCCCAGGTAAGGCCAGTGGCACGAGCCGCGTGCCGATAGGAGTGCCGATGTATCGTCTGCCCGCCAGGCCGCTCAAGCCCAATCCCAGCATCGTCAAGGCCAAACCAGAAATCACCTGATTTACACGCAGGGTGATGCTGGCGAAGGCATGTACCAGTGCCAGCGATCCGCCCATCAGTGCAGCCGCAGCTACGCCGACCCAGATGTTGCCAGTGGAATGTGTGACGCCAAAGGCGGTCACTGCTCCCACGATCATCATCCCTTCTACGCCCAAGTTTAGTACCCCGGACCGTTCGGCAGTGACCTCCCCCAGCGTCCCATAGAGCAAAGGAGTCCCAGCGGGTATGGCGGCTCTCAATGCGGACAGGACAAAGTTCCACATCACTCTTGTCTCCATTCCAGGCGGATTCGATAGCGTGTGAACAGCTCACCTCCAAGCACAAAGAGCAGGATCACACCGTTGAACAGGTGGATGGTAGCGACGGGCAGTCCTAATGCCACCTGGATGGCATCGCCACCGACCAGCAAACCACCGATCAAGAGTGCTGTCACGATTACAGCCAGTGGATTGAGGTGAGCCAGCCAGGCGACGATGATGGCGGTAAAGCCATAGCCGGGTGAGACCCCCTGTGGGTAGCGCAGGCGATAGTGTATCCCGGCGACCTCTCCTACCCCCGCCAGTCCTGCCAAGCCTCCGCTAAACACCATGACCAGAAGAGCCGTCTTGAGGTAGTCCATGCCGGCGTAGCGCGCTGCCGGGGGGTTCTCGCCGGTGACTCGGATCTCGAAACCCCACTTTGTGCGGTGGATCAGTACGTATGCCACCGCCGCCACTGCAAGCCCGAGGATCAGGGTTGGGTAGTGGATCCGCGTGCGGAAAAGGCGTGGGAGTTGCGCTGAAGCCGAGAACTTGTCCGTGTAGGGGAATCCCATTTCGCTGAGTCCTTTCCACGGCCCGTACACCAGATAGTTCACCAACTCGCTGGCTATGTACACCATCATTAAACTGCTGAGCACCTCGTCCACGTGAAAGCGAGCCTTCAGCAAGGCGGGAACAGAAGCCCACAGCGCTCCCCCAGCGAAACCGACAAAGAACATCCCAGGCAGCAGGAGCCAGGCCGGCAGGTCTGGGAAGGCCAGGGCCAGGCCAGTGCCGGATATCGCACCTATGAGCAATTGCCCTTCTGCGCCAATGTTGTACACTCGAGCCCGGAAGGCCACGCACAGCCCCACACCTGCCAATATCAGAGGAATAGCCTTGACTGTGGTTTCCGACAGTCCGTATAGGCTGCCAAACGCGCCTCGGAAGATCTTTCTGTAGGCCACGATCGGATCGACACCCAGGGCGCGGAAGACGACAGCAATGACTGCCAGCGCCAGAAGCAAGGAGAAGATAGCGGTGGAGAGCTCCAGCCAGCGCGGGATAGCCAATCGCTTCTGGATTCGAACATGGAGTGGGACGTTCATGCTGCCTCCGGCGTGGGCGTTCTATGCGCACCAGCCATCATCATCCCAATGATCTCCAGATCAGCTTCCTCGGCTGGCACGATGCCCATGATCTCTCCTTCGAACATTACAGCAATGCGGTCGCTGAGCTGCAGCACTTCCTCCAAATCCTCCGAAACCACCAGCACCGCTGTCCCCTGCTCTCGTTGTTCGAGGAGGAGCTGCCGGATCGACTCGGTGGCACCCACATCCAATCCACTAGTGGGATGTGCTGCGATGAGTAGAGTTGGAGCCTGGCACGTTTCGCGGGCCAGGATCACGCGCTGAATGTTGCCGCCGGACAACAATCTGACCGGTGTCTCCCGGCTGGGTGCTGTCACCGAATACTGAGTCGCCAAACGGTCCGCGTGCGCGTTGATCGCTGCGTAGTTCAGAAACGCCCCCTGGGCAAAAGGCGGGTCGCGGTAATCCTTCAGAATAAGGTTCTCAGCCACGCTCATCCCTGGGACCAGCCCGACCAGCCGCTCGCCAGGGACGTAGCAGATGCCTTGTTCGATCAGAGTTCGCGGTGGCTGGTTGGTCACGTCTTTTTCCCCCACAAGGACCTGGCCCTCGGTGCTCCGGCGCAGGCCCACCAAGGCTTCGACCAGCTCCCGCTGCCCGTTGCCCGCTACTCCAGCAATGCCCAAGATCTCGCCTGCTGAGACATCGAACGATACGTTCTTGACCGCTGGCAGAGCTCTGTCATTCAGTGCGTGTAGGCCCTTCACCGTGAGTACGCTCTGGCCGACTTGGGGTGGCTTCTTCTCCAGGCGGAAGAGAACCTCCCGCCCGACCATCAGTCGAGCAAGTCTGGGCTTGTCCGTGCGGGCCGTTTCCTGCGTGGCTACTACTTTCCCTTGGCGGAGCACCGTCACCCGGTCGCTGATGTCAAAGACTTCGTCCAGCTTGTGCGTGATGAAGATGATCGTGTGTTCCTCGGCTGCCATACGACGAACGATGCTCAGCAAATCATCGATCTCACCTGGGGTGAGCATCGATGTTGGTTCATCGAGTATGAGTATTTCTGCACCCCGGTAGAGTGCCTTGACAATCTCCACCCGCTGTTGCTCGCCGGCCGACAACTGCCAGATGCGCGCTTCAGGATCTATGCTGAGGCCATACTTCTCGGAGAATTCCTCCAGCTTGCGGCGTGCGGCGCGGTCCGGGAAGAGAAGATTTCCAGGCAGCCCGAGCACCACGTTCTCAGCCACGCTGTGTGTGGGAACGAGTCGATACTGCTGGTGGACCATCCCGATGCCCAAGTCGATCGCATCGCGCGGCGAGCGAATCGTCACCTTTTGTCCTCGGACGTAAATTTCGCCCTCATCGGGGTGATAGATGCCGTACAGGATATTCATCAAGGTCGTCTTGCCAGCGCCGTTCTCTCCCAGCAGAGCATGAACCTCGCCAACGCCCGCTTCGAAGGAAATGTCGTCATTGGCCAGCACACCAGGGAAACGTTTGACAATGCCGCGCATTGCTACCGCGATGTCTTGTCCTGGCTGGTTGGGCACGTTGTACTCCTTGTTGTGTGTCCAAGATAGAGCAGGGGGCACTTCAGAAGTGTCCCCTGCTCTGTTGTTGCTGGGGCTGCCTGGCAGTCGCTCCTGGTCAGCGCGGAATGCTCCCGATATTGCCCTCCACGAACCAATCCATGACCAGCAACTCACCGACGGACATGCGATTGCCAGCCGCAACGCGTTCCACTCCATCCTGATCCTTGATCGGGCCGGTGAAGGGGTCGAACAGCATCGCTGGATCGCTCATCTGCTCAACACGCTTCATGGCCAAGTCGTATACGCTCAGCTCACCGAGCATAGGATCAGCGACCTCGACTGCTTTCAGCGCCTCCTCGAACTTGGGGTTGATGGCATGGTCGAACGATCCGCCCAGTATCGCCCCCTTCTCACGCATCAGCCACCAGTAGTCCACGTTCTCCAGATTCTGATTGTTGTAGACACCCAGGTAGACCTTCATCAGGATGTCTTGGTAGACAATGCCCCAGTCCACCAACTGGCCGCTCACGGCAGAATCCGGTCCGAAGTCTTCCATGGGGCTGTAATGGCTGAAGCTGTAAACGGGCTCACCTCTTTCCACATACTCCTGACCCACCTGAACCACCGTGGGGGAGTCCTCGGTGAAGGCGAGGACGTCAGCTCCATCGGCAATCAGGGCCTCAGCCGCTTCGCGGGCTTTGGCTGGATCGTACCAGGCGAACAGCCAGCGCACATCGACCGTGGCTTCAGGATTCACCTCGCGGACGCCGAGGGTGAAGGCATCGATGTGCCGCACCACCTCGGGGATGGGATGTGCCCCCACATAGCCGACTTTTCCGCTCTGGGTCAATGCGCCAGCCATCAGGCCGTTCAAGTAGTAGAGTTGGTAGAAGTCAATGAAGTAGGTGCCGCTGTTGGGTGCGCGTTTGAACCCGGAACAGTGGAAGAAGATCGTTTCCGGGTACTTGTTGGCGGCAGCTATGGTGCCGTCCATGAACCCGAAGCTGGTTGTAAAGACCACGTCGCAGCCCTCTTCCACCACGAATCGGTCCAGGAAACGCTCAGCATCTGCCTCGGGCACCGCCTCAGCATAGGCCGTCTCCAACCAGGGGAACTGGTTCTCTACAAAGAGGCGGCCCTCATTGTGGGCGTTAGACCAGCCATAGTCGCCGATCGGTCCGACGTAGATGAAACAGGCCTTTAGTTTCCTCTCAGCAGCAGGAACTTCGCGGGTGACTTCTACTTCGCGAGTAACTTCCTTCAATCCAGGCTCTGGTGTCGGGCCCGGCGCAGGAGCACAGGCCGATAGCCCCATCACTATCACGAGTGCGACCGTCATCGTCGCCCATAGCTTTCTGTTCCCCAACATTGGTCTTCTCCTCCTTGAATCCATTGGGCAGCCTGTGGCACAGATCACGACTCACCGAACCTCAGAATGTACTGTCCGAGTCATCACCACCTTTCACATCGTGTCTGGAGTCTGTCCAAACCTCTCTCGTCACGCTTGTGCTGAGCATATCGCGAATAGCTGGGCACAACCGATACACAGCAGGCAAGTCAGGCCTTGCCAGGAGACTCTCTCTCCTTGTTAATCTCCTGATAAACCTCGAACCACGTAGAGAGTTCTGCTTTCCGCCGCTCCCCTTGCTGACGCCGCTGACTCTCGTTGTAGTCCTCAACTCTACGGAATATCTCGCGTTGCACCGCTTCGGGCTGAGGGACACCCTCGAAAGTGAATGTCCCGGAAGCCCCTGCTATCTGGATCAATACGTCCCCGTAGTTGAGGAGGGAGGTTAGGATACCCCGCTTGCTCAAGGACACGTTCTGGATCACATCCAGAGTGGCCTGCTTGCGGTCCTCCGCGAAGAAGAGAGGCCTTTTCTCAATGTCGATGATCAACCGATCGGTCACTATGTAAACGTCATTCCTCCAGTCCTCTACCTGCCACCACAGCCAGAAGATGCCAGCTATCCACAGCACAAGAGCAGCGGGAAGCAGCGGCAAACGGTATCGAGCAAGTCCACCATACAGACTGACCGTAATGAATGCTACGCTGACCAGAATCGCAAACGGCAGTGCTAGGTAGATGCGTTTGAGAAGGAATAGCCAATGCTTGCGCCATATGATCTGGTTGGCGTGGTTGTAGCGCATTCTCAACAGCGGTCGTCTGGACACGAAACGAGCCAGCGGGCCGAGCTTGGTCCTCGCCTGCTCTTCCGGAACCATTGCGGGGATGGCGTGTTCTTCTTCGGCCTCCTCGGCTCCCGATTGTCGCAAGAGTTCCTGTCTGATCTCATCCCGTTGCCCTTGCTGCATTCTCCAGCGCAGCTGTCCGACCTTCTTGAAGATCACCTCTTGCATGCCTTCCGGGTCCGGGACGTAGGGCAGTGCCAGCGTGCCACGAGCGCTGGCTGTCTGAATCTGCAGCGTACCGAACCCCAGCATACTGCCAGTGAATCCTCGTGTGATGTTGATGCTCTGGATTTTGGACAGTGGAACTTCATCCCAGGTCTGATAAAGAAGTAGTACTCTCTCCTCGTGTAGAACCCGTTTGGAGGTAACCAGGTAATAGTCATTTCGCCAGTCCAGCACAAGCCAGAGCAGCAACATGGCTGGTATGACGCTGACGAATAGCAGGGTGGATGGAATGGTCGTCAGGATGCCCACGCGCCGTAGCAGCCACGCGAAAGTACCCAGTACCAACAGGATGAGCACAGGAGCGGGCAAAGTACGTGCAAAGGCAAACCAATGCTTTCTGCGCAAGAGAAGTGTGGGTTCATCCTCGTCTTGCCAGGGGAGTGAGGGCGCAAGGAGACGCTCTCTGATGAGGGGGGGGATGGTGAGTTGCTGCTCGATCTGGGGGTGCTCCGAGAGCAGTCGGTCGAAATCGTGCTTGCGGATGAACAGTACCTTAATGTCAGACGTAGCCTGCACGCAAGAGCCGTAGGCGTCTCCCAGAAGCAGGGCGTCTTCGCCGATGGACTCTCCCTCACGCATGTAGCCTACCGGCCTCTGGACACCTCTCAGGTCCGTTTGGCGGCGGATGGCTTCGCCCGAGTCGATGATATAGAGTGTGTCGCCATACTCGTCTTGTCGGCACAGGTAGCTGCCCCTGCGATGAGAACTCCTGGCCGCCAACTCGGCCACTCGCGCCAGGTTGTCAGGCGTCAGGGAAGAGAAGAGACGGACGTTCTTGAGGCGCGTCACCTTGTCCATACGTCCCGTTCCTCTACCGGTGCTGGGTCTATTCTACCATGAGAAGCAGAGTGCGGCAAAAGCGATAGTGCATGCGATCACAGAGGTTGAGCTTGCCCAACGCTGATTCATGGAGATTTCTCCACATGGGGCGCTGGGCTCGAGAGGAGCGTGCGCTGGTGGGCACAAGCGCAGCGAGTCCGCAGGCGGGTTGCGATACAGTAAAAGACCGGCCAAGCGACCGGTCTTTTGCAGTTCTTGCCCGAACAGATTCAGTGGGCAAGATAGGACTCGAACCTACGACCTCCACGATGTCAACGTGGCGCTCTAACCAACTGAGCTACTTGCCCTCGACACGACAATTATAGCGTAAAAAGCGCCTTTGGCAAATCCTCACTTCAGGCTCAAGCGCGCCCGAAAACCCTCGTCTTCTTCGAATGGTCCGATGGCTGCCAGGCTCAACCCTTCCGTGGCAAACAGGCGCTTTGCCACCGCTTGCACGTCTTGAGAGGTTACAGCGTCCAGCTGGTCGATCACCTGATCCACGGTCAGTACTTCCTGATCCAGCACTTCCTGCTGCCCGAACCACTGAGCATTGGCAAAGGTGTCCTCCATGCGCAGCAGGATACGGCCCTTGGTGAATTCTTTGGCCTTGCTCAGTTCCGCCTCCGGCACTCTCGTCTGGCGCAGGCGGTCCAATTGCTCCATCATGGCATCGACGACGTCCTCAGCCTTCTGGGGTGGAACGCCAGCATAGAGAACGACAGCCCCGCTATCACGCAGGTAGGAGGCATACGAGCCTACACTGTAGGCCAGGCCGCGTCTCTCACGTATCTCCAGGAACAACCTCGAGCTCATGCCCTCCCCCAGGATTACATTCAGGACGCGCAGCTTGAAGCGGTCCGGGTCTTTCATGGACAGGCCCCGCGTGCCCACGCAGAGATGCGCTTGCTCTGTGTTCCTGTTTTCGATGCGAAGGCTTGGACCTGGTGGTGCTGCGGTCGCGGGCAGAAAAGGACGGGCAGACCTGGGCGCCCATGATTCCAGTTCCTGCACTAGTTGCTGGAGCACCTGGTCGTGATCCAACTTGCCAGCCAGGCTGATCACTGTGTTTCCAGGAGTGTATGTGCTCGCGATATAGTCCAGCATATCCTGGCGTTTGATACCTGTCACTGACTCTTTGGTGCCCGCAATCTCCCAACCTATCGGGTGTTCAGGCCATACCATCTGCGCGATCAGCACGTGTACCCAAGAGTCGGGCATGTCCATCAGACCGCTGATCTCCTGGATAATGACCTGTCGCTCTCTCTCTAGCTGCTGTGGCTCGAGCTTGGAGTGACGGAACAGGTCCAGCAGCACGTCAAGGGCGACAGGCAAATGGTGATGTGCAACTTTGGCCCAGTAGGTAGTCACTTCATTGTTGGTGTTGGCATTCATCACGCCGCCCAGACCCTCGATAGCCTCGGCGATCTGCTGGGCGTCGGGGCGGCGTTCTGTACCCTTGAACATCATGTGTTCGACAAAGTGGGACATACCTCTCTCGGCCGCGGTTTCGTAGCGTGACCCCACGCCTGTGAAGATGCCCACGCCCACTGATCGGGTGTGGGGCATGAGAGTGGTCAGGATGCGTAGACCGCTATCTAATACAGTCTTGCGATACACAGTTGCTCCTTAGTTTTGACTTTGCATCCACTACAATGCAGACGCCCGCCGAGCAGACCCTTGCCAGACCTTGAGGGGCTACCGCATGAACACTTCCGGCAGGATCAGCAGACCTGTTGTGGCAATGGCCACGACGATAAGCCAGTCAGACCCGTTCAGCGGAACGGTCTTGAACAAAGGCTGCAGGAAGGGCAGGTAGAGTACAGCCACTTGAAGCAGCAAGGAAAGGACTACCGCGAATACAAGCTGCCTGTTCTCGAACGGATTGCTTCTGAACACCGAGCGTTTCTCAGATCTGCAGTTGAAGACAAATAACAGCTCGAACACGACAGTCGAGGTGAAGATGATGGTCCGCAGCCTCTCCAAGCTGATGAAGCTCGTGTTCTTCCAGTAGAGGATCAGCAACAGGTTCGCCGAGAAGGCAACCAGTCCCGCGGCCAGAACGAACAGCAGCATGCCATGGAAGATGCCTTCCTTCGGGCTTCGCGGCTTGCGCTCCATGATATCTTTCTCGTAGGGATCAAAGCTGAGGGCGAGTGCTGGCAAGCCATCGCTCACGACGTTCAACCACAAGACCTGGATGGGCAACATTGGTACAGGAAGCCTGAGCAAGATCGCGCTGGCCACCAAGAGGATCTCATCCAGGTTCGTACTGAGCAGCAGGCGTATGAACTTTCTGATATTATCGTAGATCCCGCGCCCTTCCTCCACGGCGTTGACGATAGTGGCAAAGTTGTCGTCGGCCAGGATCATGTCCGATGCTTCGCGGGTAACGTCGGTTCCCTTGATGCCCATTGAGATCCCGATGTCCGCCCCTTTGATTGCCGGGGCATCGTTGACGCCATCTCCGGTCATGGCAACGACGTGACCCTTTTTCTGCAAGGCCTCGAGGATTCTCACTTTATGTTCAGGGGATGTGCGGGCAAAGACGGAGATGTTCTCAACTTCTGCGTCCAGCACCTGCTGGCTCATTCGGTCGAGCTCAACTCCGGTGACGACTCGCCCGCCTTTTTCCAGCATCCCGATTTCCTCGGCAATTGCCTTGGCCGTCAGGTCATGATCGCCGGTGATCATGACAGGCCGGATGCCAGCTCTTTTGGTGGTGGCGATTGCCTCTTTGACCCCTGGCTTGGGAGGGTCAATCATGCCGACCACTCCCACAAGAATCAGGTCTTGTTCCACTTCGTCAGAGCTAAACTCTGTCCCAGGCGGGATCTCTCGGTAGCCAAGTGCGAGAACGCGCAGAGCGTCTGACGCCATGTCCTCAACCGTCTGCTGGAACCATTCCCTGTCTTCCTCGTTCAGCTCCCTGATCTGTCCGTTTTCGTGCACAAACCTCGACAACTCCAGCATGATTTCCGGAGCGCCCTTGACGTACGCCATCCTACGGCCGTCTGCTTCGTGTATTGTTGTCATCCGCTTTCTGGTGGAGTCGAAGGGTATCTCGGCAATCAGCGGATTCGCCTCTAGCAGGTCCTCCCTCCAGATTCCAGCCTTGCCGGCCAGTGTCAGCAGAGCGCCTTCTGTTGGATCACCGACCACGGACCATCCCTCAGCGTTGCCCAACGAAGCATGGTTGCACAGGCAGCCTATCCTCAGCAAAGGCCACAGCCCGCTTTGCTTCTCTGGATCAACCGTGTTTCCATTCCTGAAGAACTTGCCGTTCGGTTCGTACCCGGTGCCGCTGATATCGAGACAGCACTCGCCGTTGACAAAGACTCGCGTGACGGTCATCTCATCTTTGGTCAGGGTGCCTGTCTTGTCAGAGCAGATCACGGTGGTGCTGCCCAGCGTTTCGACGCTCGCCAGTCGGCGGACGATGGCATTTCTGTTCGACATGGCTCGAACCCCTAATGCCAGGGCTACAGTGACCACCGCCGGCAATCCTTCTGGAACAGCCGAGACGGCCAGGGCGACAGCAAGGATGAAGCTTTCGAGGATTGGCTCACCCCTAAAGATGGCCAAGGCAAACAGCACCGCGCTGATCGCCAAGACAACGACTGCGAGCGTGATTCCAAGGGCTCTCAGCCTCAACTGAAGAGGCGTAGGCTCCTCTCTCACTTCCTGGATCCGCTCGGCGATCTTCCCAAATTCGGTTTCCATCCCGGTGGCCACAACCACTCCCACGCCCCTGCCGTAGGTCGCCACCGTTCCGGAGTATGCCACGTTCTCGCGATCGGCCAAGGCTGTGTCTTCCGGCAGAGGTTCGACAAACTTAGCCGAGGGTACGCTCTCACCCGTAAGCAGTGCTTCTTCAATGTTCAGGTTCATCGCTTCGAGCAGTCTCGCATCTGCCGCAATGCGATCGCCGGATTCGAACAGCAGGATATCGCCTGGTACAACGTCTCGCGCTGGAACTATGGCTTCCTGCCCGTCTCTGACAACCGTTGCTCTGGGTGCGGCAAGCCGCTTCAGTGCTTCAATTGCCTTCTCCGCTCTGTACTCCTGAACAAAGCCCAATACGGCATTCAGAATGAGTATGGCGGCAATGATGACGGCATCTGTGATCTCACCCAGGAGGAATGAGATGCCGGACGCAACGATCAGGATGATCACCAAAAAGCTCTTGAACTGGTTTACAAAGATCTCAAAAGCAGTGATCCCCCGTTCCTTCCTGAGCTCGTTGAGGCCGTATTGCTCAAGCCTTCTCTGGGCTTCTTCCTCCGTCAGACCTCTCTCAGAGGAATCGAGTGATCTCAGGACTTGAAGAGCTTCGATGCTATGATACTTCTCGCTCATTAGCTCCCCTCGCTTCTTCCATCCGCGTTGGTACGATCTTGAGTAACCCATGGGGCCCGTTCTCGACTTGGCTGTGGTCAATCCAGGCAGCGCAGTTCGCGGCTCTTTGGCAACCCCAGGGGCGGCATCAGATTGCGGGTGTGGGCAGCTCGGAAACGGGGTTCAAGGTCTTGCCCACGACCCTCGTCGAACCACGGCGAAAGGATGCTAGCGTACCGATAGCGTGCTTTCCAACCGCACAGCCCGATGGGCTTACGGGGCTTTCAGCTCTGCAAGCAGCGATTCGCCAATTACCCGCAATTGGGCATCCTCACTCATGGTCAGGAACTTCTCGAGGGCCTCGATGGCCTCCTGCTCCTTGCCTTGCAGCTTGTAGGCATTGCCTAGACCAAAGTAAGCGCGCGCCAGGTTGGGGTTCAGCTGCAATGCCTCACGGAACTCAGCAATGCTGGCGTCATACCTTGCTTGCTGCACGTAGGTTGCACCAAGGTTGTAGTGTATGTCGGCGTCATTTGGGTTCAGGGAGATGGCTCGTCCGAACTCCTCTTCCGCTTTGTCAAACTGACCCTGCTCGTAGTAGACGGCCCCCAGATTGGAACGTGCGTCTACGTTGTCGGGCTCGAGTTCCAGGGAGGCTTCGAACTCTTTGGCAGCGTTCGGCAAGTCGCCCTGCTGGAAATGGGCGTTCCCGAGACGAAAGTGCCCTTCCACAGAACCGGGATCCAGCTGAACCACCGCCTCAAACTCGGCAATGGCTTCTGTAATCTTGCCCTGTTCCAGGTACTGACGTCCCTGTTCCAGATGCGTTTCTGGGTCACCTTCAATAGAGGGGACGGGAGTGCTTCCACCACAGCCAGCAAGGGAGACAATGACGAGGGCGGTTGCACCCCACAGGAGCAGTTGTCTGGTCAGTGATCGATTCATTGCTCTTGCCTCCAGCACACTGACGTGTGCATTCACAGTCATTCCTTGTAGTTCAGCACGACCACCTGGGTCTCTGATGGCAGACTACTCTTGCTGACTTCCAGGCTGTCACGGAGCCCCGGTTTTTCGGGCAGGCCCATTTCCTTCAAGAACTTGGAAACCGGCTGCAATCTCGTCTTCACCGCCTTGGTCTTGTAATGCATCGGTATCACGATCCTGGGTTCGAGCAGCCCGATCACTTCTGCTGCTTGGTTGGCGTTTATGGTTGTCATGGCCCCTACAGGGATGAGCAGGATATCCACACCGCTGAGCGCCTGCAGCTTTGCTTGTGAGGGTACATGGTCGAGGTTGCCGAGGTGACAGACCGTGAGATCCTCAAACTCGAAGAGATAGATTGTGTTCTTCAGGCGCTCTGCTCCCTTGCTCTTTTTCAGATTGGTGGCAATGCCAGTGATGAAAACGCCTTTGACCTCGTATTCGCCAGGGCCGCTGATCACCTTTGGGTCGCCGCGCACCAGGGCACAGTTGTTGTAGTCAGGATGATCGTGGCTGATCGTAACCATGTGGGCAAGCATTCGCGGGACATTGTATCCAACATCTTTGCCGCAGGGATCCGTGACCGCGATTGCGCCCCTTGTCTTCAGCCTAAGACAGGAATGACCGTACCAGATGATCTCCATGCGTCCCCCTCCGTGGTGCCCGCGACGCTTCTTGCCAGCACGCGACGCTCCACCGACGGAGAAAACAGTCAGCTTCTCCTAGATTGCCAATGCCGGCCCACCCGCTCATGAAATCGGCAACTTGTCCAGTTTGTCCTTGATTTTCCCGGCTTCTGCGACCAGCTTCTCGTCGGCATCAAAGATGGCGATGCCCTTCATATCCGCTTCGATCGCTTTCTCACTAAAGGGCAAGAAGCCCAGCAATTCATCTCCTGGCAGCCGCTCACGTATGAACGCCTTGTCTTGTTCATTGCGTATCTTGTTGCCAACTACGTAGACTTTGTGAATCCAGATGTCCGCAGCTAGCCGCTTGATAGCCTGAGCAGTTTGCAGACTGCGTTGTCCCGGTTCCACCACCACAATGAAAGCGTCTACGGCGCTGGCTGTGCCGCGCCCCAGGTGTTCCAGTCCTGCTTCCATGTCCAGGATGATGACTTCCTTACGGCCGACAAAGAGGTGGCGCACCAGGTTCTTGAGCAGGGCACTTTCGGGACAGATACAGCCACCTCCACCGCGCCCCACAGTGCCCAGCACCAAGA
>JBFEPU010000003.1:0-37819 GCA_041549915.1 Anaerolineae bacterium
GCGACGCGTACTGTCCCGGCTCCCGCCTGGACTTTGACAGTGACGCCGACCGTTGCGCCAACATCGACGCGCCAGCCCAGCGCAACAGCGAGCCCTACTGCTTCGATGACCCATACGGCCACAGTGACACCGACTGCGTCGCGCACGCCAAGCCCGACTGCGACTCTAACGTCGATGCCCTCGGCCACGCCCACACCTACATTCACACCAACCTCGACTCCAAAACCTGTGCCTCCGCCTCCAACCGCACCACCGCCAAGTCCAACGCCGGTCCCTGTGGCCCCCACACAGACACTTGTCCCAAGGTGAATCAGACTGAGGCTGCAAGATGACGACCCCAGCCGCCAATGAGGCGCACCATGTAGATACCATACTCGAGGGCGAGCGCTGGGTGGGCCTGCCCACCAAGTGGGCCTTGTTGGTGCTCGGCCTGCTCAGTACGAGCTTTGTCAACAGGTACCGCATCTACTTCTGGCTGACGGTCG
This sequence comes from Anaerolineae bacterium, assembly GCA_041549915.1. Lineage (GTDB taxonomy): Bacteria > Chloroflexota > Anaerolineae > UBA2200 > UBA2200 > JBFEPU01. The sequence goes on from JBFEPU010000003.1 coordinate 486, forward strand.
GCGTGCTGACATATCTCGTATTGACGCTGCTGTTCACATACCTGATAGGGACGCGGACAAGGGCTGTCGGGCACCTGGACCGCAGTCTCTACTTCGCTTCGTACGCATCAGACGTGGCATTTGCCAGTCAGGTGATCTACTACAGCGGGGGTATCAGCAGTGACATGTACCTACTGTACGGGCTGCTGGCAATTCGAAGTGCTGTGTACTACCCTATCTGGCCTGAGGTATTGGCGTTTCCGTTTGCGCTGGGTCCCTTGTACGTGCTCGTTCTCCGCCTCTCTGCCGGCGGTTGGTATTTCCTAGCAGAGACCTCTTTCCTGCTACGGTACGCGGTGCTTCTGGCTGTGGTATTCGTGGCCATGTACCTTGGGTGGGTCAACGAACGCGGCCGTCGGAGCCAGGGTTCACTACGTCGTAGCCTGGCTGAACGCAGCCGTGACTTGGACATCAAAACCGGAGCCATGCAGCAAATGGCCACCAACCTGGGAAACCGCGTGCTTGAGCTGCGGAACCTCCAGGAAGGCATCAAAGCTATCAACTCGGCCTTGGCACTGGAAGACGTGCTTCGTCTGATTGTGGCCAATGCATCCCAGGTGCTGCAAGGAGCACGCTGCTCAGTTGCACTATTGGGTGATTTGCCAGATGAGGTAATCTCCATGTCATCGGCGGATGGGAGAACGGATGCCCTGGCCGGTTCCGGCTCGAGATTCGACCGGGATGTGGCCGAATGGGTGGTCCATTATGGCAAGCCCGTGCTCAGCCGCGATTTGAGTCAAGACAGCCGCTTTGGAGACAATTCTGACTTGCAGCTGTCCTCCCTCATCAGTGTACCGCTCTTCGTGGGTGATGAGGCGATCGGGGCGCTAATTGCCACCAGTCCAGACCGCAACGCGTTTGCCACCGAAGACCTCAACCTTCTCAGCGCCTTCGCTGATCAGGCCGCAGTCGCTGCATCGAATGCCAGACTGTACGAACAACTAGTGGAGGAGCAGAAGCAGACTGCACAGCTTTATCAGCACGTTGAAGAGAGAAGGAATGAGCTCGAGGCGATCCTGCGTGGTATCGGTGACGGAGTAATTGTGGCCGATCCCAATCTCAACCTGTTGCTGATGAATCCGGTGGCCACCCGCATCTTCCATGTCAAGCCCGATGTGACGAGCAGCCTGCCCGTTTCTGAGGTGATACCGAATCAGGAGCTCGCCTCCCTTCTCCAGGACGCACTGCATGGTGAAGAAGGAGCCATGGTCAGGGAGATCGCTCCGCCTGACGCCGACGGCCGCAGTCAGGCTACCTACCAGGCGCTAGCCTCGCCAGTACTGAGCGCATTTGGGGGCGTCCGTGGAGTGGTGACGGTACTGCGGGACATTACCACTCAGAAAGAACTCGAGCGCATGAAGTCCAACTTTCTGTCGGTGGTCTCACACGAACTGAAGACGCCGCTCCACTCCATCAAGGGCTTTGTCGACATCATCTTGATGGGTAAGACTGGACAAGTCAACGACACCCAGGCCGACTTCCTGAGCACTGTTCAAGATCAGGCAGCACATCTGCAGAACCTAATTGACGATCTACTGGAGTTCTCGCGCCTCGATTCCGGCCAGGTCAAATTAAACCTGACAGAGGTGGCCTTGGGTGAGGTAGCAGCCGTGGTCACAGACAAGCTGAAGCCGCTGGCTGATCAGGGGGAACTCCAGATTGTAAACCGCATTGGCCCCCACATCCCCACTGTGGAAGCAGACCGCCTACGCATTGAGCAAGTGCTCACCAACCTTGTCCAGAACGCTATCAAGTTCACTCCTCGTTCTGGCGTCATCACGTTGACTGCTGAGGACCAGGGAGAGGAAGTACAAGTTGCGGTCTCCGATACGGGCATTGGCATCCCAGCTGACGAATTGACTCGCATTTTCGATCGTTTCTACCAGGTGGATAGCAGTCCAACACGGCACTATCGTGGGACGGGCTTGGGCCTGACGATTTGCAAGCACATTGTCGAGTATCATCGCGGCAGAATCTGGGCCAAAAGCGAGGAGGGCAAGGGGAGCACCTTCTTCTTCGCTCTGCCCAAACAAATGGTCGGCGAAGAGGACGAGGTTCTACTCGACTTTTTGAGCTTACCCAAGAAAGACTAGGGGCACACGTGCTGCCCTGATAAGTCGCAAGACGCTGAGGACCAGAGGACAGCACGCTCACTGGAAGACAGGCGTCAGTGAGCAGCCTCTGGTTTTGTGTTGCATTCACACCGAAAAATGAATATATTTGAAGAAATCCGCGCCCACCTTGGTTGAAATGGCGCATATATGAGCGGATTGTCACCCCCAGAGCAGCCGTTTTTCATCGGCTTTTCATCTCCAGAGGCTAGAATGCCGCACGGGTAGGCCGCGCTGCTCTTGTTTGCGCAATCCAAGCAGAAGGGAGGGACGATCATGGCGCTCTATGTGCGCGCGCTGACAAATGCGGAGCAGAACCAACTGCAGGTTTGGTTGACATGCAATGATCCCGTGATGAAGCACCGAGCACGGGTTGTGCTTCTTTCCAGCGAGGGATATCGTGTACCAGAGATTGGTTCCCTTGTTGAGGCGCACCCGGCCAATCTGCGCAAGTGGATTCATCGTTTCAACGAACGGGGATGTGAGGGTCTGCGAACGGTCCACTCCGGCGGTCCCAGGCAACGATTCTCAACACAGCAACGGCAGGAGATTGTGCGCCTGGCTCAGGCCAACCCGAGGGATCTCGGCCTCCACTTCAGCCGCTGGACGCTACATAAGCTCGCTCGACAAGCCGCGAAACGTGGCATCGTGAACCGCATCAGCCACGAGTGTGTGCGCCAGATCCTCAGCGGCGCAAAATGTGACTACAGGAGGAGATTGAGTCCAAGTAGGTGATGAGAGTTGCCCTGGTTTCTCCCAAGTGGAATAGGAAAGCCAACGACTACCCAGCGCTGGGGTTGGGCTATCTGGCTGCCGTTCTTGAGCGCGATGGGCATCAAGTAAGGATCTTTGACTTTGCCCTCTATCCCACTGCGCCTCTGGAAGAGGACGTGCAGCAAGTTTGCACGTTTGACCCGGAAATGATCGGGATCACTGCCATGAGCAGCGTCTATCACAGCGCCATGCAAACCGCTACTCTACTTAAAGCATACTTGGGAAGGCCGATTGTGATCGGTGGCCCTCATGCCACGGTGTACCCGGAGCGTGTACTCGCAGAGTCGCCGGTCATTGATTGTGTTGTCCGCGGTGAAGGGGAAGAGACCATCAGGCAATTGGCGAGGGCACTCGACGGCACTGGCAGCAACCTCGGTGCAATCGACGGTCTGACGTACCGCAAACGAAGCGAGATTGTCTCTAATCCGGATCGGCCGCTCATCCGCGACCTCGACTCGCTACCCTTTCCGGCACGCCACCTGTTCGATCTGAAACACTATGGATTGCGCACACCTGGGGGGCAGCCAATGGTGACGGTGATGTCCAGTCGGGGCTGTCCCTACAATTGCAGCTACTGCTTCAAGGGGATCGTGGGTCGCACCTACCGCCAGCGGAGTCCAGGGAACATCATTGCTGAGCTACGGCAAGTCATTGATCAGTATGACGTACGCAACTTTTACTTCATTGATGATCTGTTCACAATAGACCGGCACCGACTGAACGCCCTCACAGAACAGCTCGTCGCCGCACGACTGGACATTCGCTGGCAGTGCTTGGGGCGTGTGGACCGTGTGGATGCGGAGGTCTTGCGCAAGATGTACGCTGCTGGTTGCCGTCGTATCCACTACGGCATCGAGTCTGGCAACCAACAGATCCTGGACGGAGTCGGAAAAGGAATCAAACTGGAGCAAGTTCGGCAGGCGGTTCGCTGGACACAAGAGGCCGGCATTGAGGTCAAGGGCTACTTCATGTTGGGCCTGCCTGGCGACACGGAGGAGACACTGCAGCAGACCATAGATCTGGCCACTGAGCTGGATTTGGATGAAACCATGTTCAGCCTCACCACGCCGTTTCCGGGCACACGCCTGTGGGACGAATTGGTCAAGAAAAAGCCGGGGACAGAGTACAATCAGGACTTTGCCCGCGCCTACTACTATGGCAACCCCGATGAGGAAGTCACCCCTTTCCTCAACGTCTCTGACGTTCCGGACGACGTCCTCGAAGAGTGGATGCAGCGGGCGCAGCAGTCCAATGCTGAACGCAAAGCCAAGGGCATATACCAGCAGGCCTTTGGGCGATCGTTGGGACCGATCATGTGGCGAATCTCACGTTTTGAGCCGCTACGGGCGCTGGCTCGACGCTTGCTGCGTGTGGGATTCTTCAAGCGCTTTTCCAGCCTCCGGGCTGGGGTGGTTAAGACATGGTCCTGAGCAGGGTTACGCGTCGGGCGCAGCGGTATCGAGCTCGCGCCGCTTCCCTCACAAAGTGGCTTTCCTATGTGAGCGGACGTACCAGATTGCCGACCTACCCGGATCGGATGTACCTGGAATGCACCAATGTGTGCAATCTGGGATGTGTGATGTGTCCCAACGGCTTGGGGTTGCTGACGCGCTCCAAGGGGTTCATGGATTATTCTCTTTTCACGCAGATTGTGGACGAGATGGCTCCCCACGTGCAGACGACAACCCTGCATATCTGGGGCGAGCCGCTTCTGCATCCTCGAATCTATGACATGATTGCTCACTGTCGTAGTCAGGGCCTGATCAGCGAAATCTCCACGAATGCGACACTCCTGACCGAAGAGCGCAGTCTTGAGATACTGGACGCGGGTCTCGGCGCCATCTACCTCTGCCTGGATGGGGCGACTCCAGAGACCTACGAGCGCGTTAGGCGCAGGGCCGATTTCGAGGAGACCCAGGAGAATATCCGCCGTTTTGCGGAGTTGAAGAGCAAGCGCACTCATGGGCCACGGGTCAGTGTACAGATCATCAATATCAGACCGACTGCTCCGGAGATCGAGCAGTTCAAGCGTGCTTGGAGCATTCCAGGCGTGGATCGCGTTCATGTCAAGGCATTCGACTCCTGGGGTGGCCAGGTGGAGCAAATAAACGAGCTGCGCAGTGAGGGCAACGGCGTGGCGGTACCAGAGGAGCGCTACCACTGTCCAAACTTGTGGTACCATGTCCACATCTACTGGGATGGAACGCTGGTCTGCTGTGACCGTGATTTCAACGCACTGAGTCCACTCGGCAACGTCCAAGATGGCGTGATGAAAGCCTGGAATGGCCCTGGGATGGTAGAACTGCGTCGCAGACACCTTCAGGGCTCGCTTGATAAAGTGCTGCCGTGCAGCAACTGCGCAGAGTGGAGTTGGTGGAAGCCATCGCCGTTCTCATCCCACGGCAACGCTCCCCAGCGCTGAGAGGATTCGCATATGGCGCTGGGTGGGGCAGAAGCCTCTCGTCTGCCGGGCGCGCCTGCCCGTGCTGGTCTCTCCCGGATCACCCTCTCCCAAATCAACGACGGTGCCAGAGGCATTTTTCGCGCTCTGTCAAAGTCGGCCAGTCAGGAGAACAGCGCAGCTGGCGCTGATGGGGAAGGCACAACGGGATGGAGACTTGCGCTCATTGTGCTGAGCGCGAGCCTCCTGCGCTTTGTGGGGCTGGGCAAAGAGAGCATTTGGCTTGATGAGGCGACAAGTCTCGTCATTGCCCGCATGAACCTGCCATCAGTCGTCGCCTGGGCGGCCGGAGATATCCACCCACCTCTCTATTACCTCACTTTGCACTTCTGGCTTGTGTTAGGAGACAGCGAGTTCGCCGTCCGTGCGCTTTCGGCTGTGCTGGGCATTGTTGCCATTGTGGCCACCTACGCGCTGGCCAACGAACTTTTCGGCGGCCGTGTTGGCTTGCTTGCAGCAGCGCTGCTTGCACTGGCTCCGCTTCATATCTGGTATTCCCAGCAGGCGCGCATGTACGTCATGGTGACTGTACTCAGCGTGCTGGCGAGCTATCTCTTGTTGCTGGCCCTGCGCAGGCAGCAGACGAGCTACTGGCTGGCCTTTGTGTTGACCACCGTGCTGGCTCTATACACGCATTACTATGCCCTGTTTGCCTGGCTTTTCCAGGGTGTTTTTGCTGTCTACTGGCTATGGAGCAACCGATCCAACATGTGGCGCAGATGGCTCGCGGCGCAAGCGGCGGTCGCCGTGCTGTTCACCCCCTGGCTGCCGGTCCTCTATCACCAGGTGAGCACAGGCGGTGGTGGCTGGGTGGAAAAGTCCATCGGTAGGCCGGCGCCGTACGCTCTGGTTGACACCTGGCTTTACTTCAGCATCGGTCTGGACAGTGGGCTCTACCCAGTGCTCTTGCGCCGTGCAGCCTATCTGCTGTTCGCCACCTGTCTTCTGGCCGGGATACTCAGCCTGCGCCGCGCAGGTACGGGCCATGGGGTCACCCAACCCAAGCGACAGCGAGAAGGAGTGCTGTTCTGCATTGTGAATGGTGCCCTGCCGGTCCTCACCGTTTGGGTGCTGTCACAGGTGAAGCCGATGTACTCCGTGCGCTACCTGCTGGTGTTCTTACCACTGTACTGCATCCTGGTGGCCCGGGGCATCGACGGCCTCAAGTGGGATCGAGTAGGTATCGCGGTCGCCCTGTTTCTGACGCTGACACTGCTGGTCGGCAACTGGAATGCCTGGCGTTTGGAGCAGAACGCGGACTGGCGCGGTGTGACTTTGCACGTCTTGGCTCACTCCCAGCCAAGGGATGTGGTGCTGTTCTCACCACGTTGGAATGAAAAGCCCTTTGAGTACTATAACCGAGGTCGTGTTGACACCAACATGGACCTACCGATTCCCGTCACTATGGATGCGGCACAAAGGGTCGTCGAAGACATCGCCCAGAGATATGAACGCGTGTGGTTGGTTTGGACCAGCGGGCACTACAGCGACCCAGATGGCACAGTCAAGCAGATCCTTGAGAGTCGCTACGGGATTGTACAGGAAAGCAGCTTTCGAGGTGTCGATCGCCTGATCCTCTATGATCTGAGAGTGGCGGGGGAGAGCTAACGGACGTGTCAGATCTCGTGGCACAGCTCAGAGAAAAGAATGGTACAGCAGCCCTAGTGCTGATCGTCGCGCTTGCGGCGCTGCTGAGGTTCTACTCTCTGGCGGCAGAAAGCCTGTGGTTCGACGAGACCTATAGTGTCTGGGTGGCCAGACATCCCGTGGCCTGGCACATCGCCCTCAGCACGCAGCGGATCTTTCCACCGTTGTACTACCTGTGTCTGCATTTCTGGCTGGGGCTGGGGAGTTCCGACTTTGTCGTACGCTCGTTGTCCGTGTGGATTGGGTTGGGATCCATCGTAGCTGTCTACGGCCTGGCGAAGCAACTGTTTGACGCACGCGTAGGTCTGCTCAGTGCACTGCTGCTGGCGATCTCACCTCTACATATCTGGTACTCTCAAGAAGCTCGCATGTACATTCTGGTAGCGACCCTTGGGCTTTGCTCTGCTTACTTTATGTTATGCGCCTTGCGCCAAGGTAGGCTCTGGCACTGGGTGGCCTATGTATTGAGCACAGCCGCCCTAATGAACACGCACTACTTTGCGGTCTTTCTGGTGCCTTTCCAGAACGCCTATGTGCTCTACTTGCTTCTGCGAAAGCAGATCCAACTCGGTGTTTTGCGGCACTGGCTCGTGAGCCAGGGCGCGGTTGCTCTGCTGTCTGTTGTGGGCCTGGCAGGCATATTCAGTGCAGAATCCGGCTACTGGTGGGGGCTTCTGGATACCTGGCATGGGGCACCAACTGTTGCTGACCTGCTCGGTGTCATGTTCTCGTTCAGCCTGGGTACAACAGTTCAGGGGCGATGGATCTACTGGGGTGGGCTCTTTATCTTCGGTCTCTGTGTTCTGGCAAGCTGCATCTCCATCGGACGCCGCCGAGCGCTACTGCCCGCGGATCGGGGGCTTGCATTCGCATTGCTCTATTTGGCAGTACCCATTGGCACAGTCTTTGCGCTATCGCAATTCAGGTCGTTCTGGGTTCTGCGGTACATCTTTCCCTTTCTGCCACCGTACTGTATCATCGTTGCGAGAGGCATATCCAACCTGTGGCGCCTCGGTGAGGCGCAATCTGGCACCGGCCTGGGAGACGGCGAGTCCCAGGATCCTTCAAGAAGGGCAGCCACGCAAACGGCTGGCAGGGCTCTGGCCATAGTTCTCCTGGCGGCCATTGTACTGACTTCAACGTGGCCGATCGCGAACATCTATCGCTACGAACACAAAGAGAACTGGCGCTCGGCGGTCACATACCTCAGTGCCCAGGAGCAACCCAGCGATTTGATCCTCTTGGTGGACGAGGATATCTGGCTGCCATTCGAGCACTACTACGACGGTTCCACCCGGCGCATAGGAGTGAGCCGAGTGGTCACCGACCGGGATCTTCTGGCAGCGCGCGTGGGCACGGTGCTGCCCCACCATGGCCGCATGTGGCTGGTGCTCAGCCATACCGACAACTTCTTGCTCAAGGACTATCTGACGGCCTCTCGATGCACGGAATTGGTGTCAGAGAAGCACTTTACTGGCATAGAGGTTGACCTGTTCAACATCCAGCTCACGGCTGCCGATTGTGGTTAACGGGATGCGGCTATCTGGACGTGCTCCGATCGTCATATTGTCTCTGGGGCTCTTGTTTGCCGCTTTCCGGTTAAACGGCCATCTCGTGCCGGCTGGCGATAATTCGACCTACATGGTGTTGAGCCAGTCATTGGCCACGGGCAAAGGTTACCGGATGATCAGCGATCCGCACGCCCCCTTGATGGCTCTGTATCCGCCCGGATACCCGTTGCTGCTGGCGGGCGTGCTCATGCTGACGGGAACTGTGGATCGGCTGCTAGCCGCCGTCGTCCCCATGAAACTGCTATCCATCGCGTTGTATCTGGGGGCAATCGCGTTGGCAATCGCCATCTTCAGGCGACGCAATACCAGTCTGGCCATGATGAGCGGCTTGCTGATGGCTCTGAATCCTGCACTGTTGCACTTTGCCAACGAAGTTGGAACGGAGATTGCGTACCTTTTCTTGTCTCTCGCCTGCATTTGGCTATTGGAGCGATACAGCAGGACAGCAAGCAACGGCCTGATTGCCGGCATGGGCGTTCTGCTAGCCATCACGTTCTACGTGCGCTCCATCGCGTTGGTGATGGCCATTGCCTTTGGGCTGCATCTGGTGTTGCGACGGCAGTTCAAGCGCGCCGTGCTCCTGCTGGTGATCACTGGGGTGCTGGTGCTGCCTTGGCTTATCTATACGAGTACGGTTCCCACAACCGGCACCTCTGTGGGGCTGGGGCGGGGCTATTTTGCCCTGTTTTTCTCCAGTGACCCGTACGGGACGGCACGCGCCAGCCTGGCCGATTGGGTCGCACGTCTCATGCAGAACCTGCGCATCTATGCTCTGGACATCTGGCCCGACGTGCTGCTTCCTCACGCTTCCCGCACCGCGGAGATGCTTGGTCCTGTTGGGATGCTGGTGCCAGCCACGATCTCGGCCCTGGTCTTGTGTGGATTCGTGCGTGAGGCCACGCGGCGATACGCAAGCGAATGGTATGTTGGGCTCTTCTTTGCGTCCAGCGTTGGCTACTTGTGGGCACAAAGCAGGCTCATTGTGCCTATCATCCCTTTCGCGATCTACTACCTCTTGGTGGCCATTCGTTCTTTGCTGCGCTTGCTGTTGCGAAACAGTCAACTCCGAAAGGCAACGATGGCCCTGGCCTTTTTGGTGCTCACCCTATCCGCCGCTGTGGCGGATGGCCGAGCGATTCAGCACAACCTGCGCTATGGGTTTGGAAAGCCGGTCGATACCTACTATGCTACAGATGCCGAGTGGGGCAACTACCTGCTGGCGATGAGGTGGATCGCGGCAGACGCAGAGCAACCTGCTGCGGTGATCTGTCGCAAGGCAGATTTGATGTATCTACTGACGGCTCACAAGGCGCTCGAGTATCCATACTCCGCAGATGGGCAGGTTCTGATGAATGCCGCTCGAGATAACCAAGTGGCGTACGTGATCGAAGATGCATTCACTTGGACGCGCACCACCCAGCAGTATCTGCAGCCCGCACTAGAGGACTGGAGGGCTGGGGATGCCGCTGCTCTTTCTCTGGCATACGAAACCGCTCCGCCACGCACTCGTGTGTGGCGCGTTCAACAACGACAGAATGGAGACAACGTCGAATGATAAACCCAATGTTTATGCTTTTCTTCGCCATCTTCTGTTCCGTGGCGGGACAGATCCTGATGAAGATAGGTATGGATCAGGTTGGTGGGATTGATCAGTTCAGCTTGCCGCTCTTGACGCAAATGCTCTTCAACCCCTTTGTGTTCTCCGGCATCGCATCCTACGGGGTTGGGTTCATCGCCTACCTGTTCGCCCTGTCGAAGCTGGATCAGAGCTTTGCCTATCCCATGTTCTCTCTGGGATACGTTCTAGTGGCGGTGTTCAACTGGGTCTTTCTGCACGAGCCCTTCTCCGCGACTCGTCTGGCAGGTGTGATGGTAATCGTCTTCGGAGTCTGGCTGCTCGGCAGGTAGTTGGAGATCCGTCGATGGGTGCTGCGTCGGCCGACAGACGAAAGAACGGCGCCAATCTCGTGGCGCCGTACCTGGCTGTGCTGGGACTCTTCACCGCGCTCAGCGCCATTCTCACCTATCCTCTGGCCATGGACTTGGGATCAAGGATCCTGGGCCCGCCAGCACCTGGTGACAACTTTGAGTACCTGTACAAAGTCTGGTGGTTCAAGCACGCTCTGTTTGATCTGCACGCGTCACCGTTCTTCAACGCAGACATGTTCTATCCGTTCGGCTATGATGTGGTTTTGTCGGAAACTACGCTTGCCAACACCATCCCTGCCTTGCCACTCACGCTGTTCTTCGGCGAGGTTGCGGCTTACAACCTCACCATGTTGATCTCCTTTGCGCTGTCAGGGTTGGGGATGTACCTCTTGGTGCTGCGCCTTACCGGCAACAGAATAGCCGGGGTACTCAGCGGCGTCGTTTTTGCATTCTGCCCCTATCGCATGGCGCATCTGGGCGCGGGACACCTGCCACTCATGGGCACACAGTGGCTGCCCTTGCTCTTCTTGTACCTAGACAGGATGATCGTGCACCAGCGGAAGACTGATGCGCTTATGGCAGCACTGTTCTACAGCCTTGGCGCGCTATCGGCATGGTACTATGCGTACGTCTTCGCTCTGGCTGGACTGGTGTATGTGCTGCTGCGCAGTCGGCCATGGAAGCGGTACCTGTGGCAACGGCGCTTTGCTGCCTGCATCTCTGTCTTTTTGGTTGTATGCTTTCTACTGGTTGGGCCTTTCGTGTGGCCGGTCACTCGGGTATGGCAGGAGGGTGCGCGGCCACAGTCCCTACGCTATGTGGATCACTTCTCTGCCAGTCCTTTGGATTTTCTCTATCCAAATGTCCTGCAGCCTTTGTGGGGCAGATGGCTGCTGGAGCGTTATCCGCTCAACATCAACGAGAACGTCCTCTCCCTTGGCTTGGTGCCCGGCGTGCTGGCGCTCATTGCCTTGGGCAGGAGAGGCAGCCAGGTGACCACTGCGCTCGCCGGGCTGAGCCTGGTCTTTGCCGTGATGGCGCTGGGAACAACGCTCCATTGGGGGAACACGCCCCTGCACATTCCGGTGCCGGGGTGGTTGGAGCGTGTCTTCACCGTAGGGATGAGCTTCCTGACCACACGCCTGGCCTTATATCCAGTCTCTTCGTACACTCTCCAAGTCCCCGGGGCCATATACGTGCCGCTGCCCACGCTATTGCTGTACCTGTATCTGCCTTTCTTCAGCTCGATGCGTGTATGGGGACGGTTTGGGCTGATCACCCTGTTTGGCGTTGGCGTGTTAGCCGGGTACGGAACACAGCGATTGGCTCAGCGTTATGGTTGGCAGGATGGCATTGTCCTGCACGCGAGAACGCGGCTTGCTCATGCCCGGTCTCGCCTCTTTGGTGTGCTTGTGACGGCCGCGCTTTTTGGCCTGATCGTTCTGGAGTTCGCCGCAGTCCCCTATGCGTTGGGTTCCAGCAGTGTAGAGGCCCGTCCGGTTGACAGGTGGCTGGCAAGTCAAGCCGGCGAGTTTGCTATCATGGAATTCCCTGTTGCCAAGGCGATCAGCGGCCGGTCACTGTACGCCATGCGCACACACGGCAAGAGAATCACGTTTGGCTACGGGACATTCTTTCCTCGGGCCTTTACCGAACAGCGGCCGGTACTGGAGGGCTTTCCGAGCGACGAAAGCATTGCATTGCTGAAGAACTGGGAAGTGCGCTATGTGTTGGTGGGATCTAGCAGCTACGGATCCGCATGGCCGCAAATCAAGAACAGCCTGTCGGAATCCTCAGGCTTGCGACATGTATTGACCATGGACGATCTGCCAATCTATGAGGGGGACCGCCTATTGCATCTGCTGCCAGGTACGGAGAGCGCCTTTGTTGTTGACCGCATCCACGTCTACGAGGTGCTCCGAGGATGATGGCTACATCGATCCACGCAGCCCTTGTCCGCGATCACAGGCAGCTGGGGATTGCCCTCGCACTGGCACTGACCACGCTCATCGTCATTGTGGCTACGCTGCCCGACGCCGGCATAACCTGGGATGAGCCGCTCTACATCAAGGCTTCTCGTGGCTATATGACCTGGTTGGGATTGCTCAAGCGCGGTGTCCTGCGGCGTGACCTGAAAGAAGCGTTGTCTGATACCACGATTGTCCGTTGGTGGGTCCAAGACCCTACCCTTGAGCTGCATCCGCCGCTGGGTAAGTTTCTGTCAGGTCTGACGTGGGCTATGCTACGTGGGGCTCTCGGCGACATCCCGGCCCACCGTTTCAGCAACGCCGTACTGTTCTCCGTCCTGGTGGCCATGGTTTTCCGGATGGTCGCTTCTACCTACAACACATCGAGTGGCATCTTCGCCGCGCTCTCTTTGGTGCTGATGCCCCGCATGTTCTTTCATGCTCACCTCGCTAACATTGACACCACCGTAGCAATCACCTGGTTTGTGGCCACGTACTTGTTCTGGAAATGCGCTCCCCGACCAGGCTGGCTGCCGGTTGTGATCGTTGGTGTGGCTTTGGGGTTGGCGTTGGGCACCAAGATGAACGCCATTCTCTTACCTGTGGTGTGGGGTATGTGGGTAGTACTCTTTCAGCGCAGCCCGCGTTCGCTGCTGAAACTGGCGGCCATGGTGGTCATTGGGGGTGGGGTCTTTGTAGGCATCTGGCCCTGGCTGTACCATGACACGGCCAACCGACTCGTCTACTACCTGCTCATGGCTTCTCGGTTCAAAGACAGACCCCAGTTCTACCTTGGGCAGACGCTTCCTCATGTGCCCTGGCACTATCCCTTTGTCATCACACTGGCCGTGGTGCCTCTGGTTACTACGGTGATGTATCTGCTGGGAATGTTGAGCGCAGTACGGTATGCACCTCCTGGTCTCTTGAAGCGAAGCGGAGCAGGCTCGGACGAGGTGAGTGAAGACTACTGGATGGGAGCTACCGGCTGGCTGTTGGTGCTGAACGCACTAGTTCCCCTTGTGTTTGCCGCCACGGGGTTGCAGGCGGTCTACAGCGGGGAGCGGCACTTTATTCCAGCCTACCCGTATCTGGCCTGCCTGGCCGGCATTGGATTTGGCAACGTGCTGCATATCGTGAGTACAGCCTGGCAACGTCTCCACAAACGTGTGGATCGAGCGAGGGCGCGCCTGCTCGTGGGGGCCATCCTGGCTTTGCTCTTCGTTCCGCCTCTGCTATCGATGATCCGCATGCACCCATATCAGTTGTCCTACTACAGCGAGCTGGTAGGAGGGTTGCCCGGTGCAACGCGGATTGGCCTGGAAACTACGTTTTGGTGCGAGACATACAAGGACGCATTGCCATATTTGAACGAGAACGCAGACCAGGGTGCTACTGTCTGGGCCGAGAATCCCTTTGTGCTTCGTCTCTACCAAGGTCATGGCATGCTACGTGAGGACCTGACCATAGCAGGTGGGGATATCGTGAGTCCTCATGAGTCTGACTATGCAGTCGTGGAGATGCGCCAGACCGGCTTTCAGTACACGCCGGAGATCGTGTCTGTCATGCGTGACTACCGCCCGGGCTACACTCTGGCACGCCAGGGCGTTCCGCTGCTCCATGTCTACAAGCTGTAGTGAGGGCAGAGCCGGTGTCTTTTCGCTCGGTACACCTTCGAAGGAGAACACAGAGTCTGGGACAGGGCACGTTCCAGTTGGGTATCCAGAACAAGGATCTGCTGATCCTTCTCCTTGTCGGGCTCGTTGCCACAACGATCATGTTCTGGCGATTAGGGGAGGGTAGCCTGAGCGACTATGACGAAGCTGACTATGCCCAGAGTGCGCGTGAAATGCTGTGGACGCGCGACTTTAACACGCCGCGCTGGAACGGCATGGAGTTCTTTGACAAGCCGCCGCTAAGCCAGTGGCTGACCGCTGTAGCCTACAAGGTTTTCGGTGTTAACGAGTTTGCCGCCCGTGTTGTGGCTGCCACCTGTGGAGTGCTTGCCATCTTGATGGCCTATGTCTTGGGCCGGGACCTTTTCGGTGAGCGTGCAGTAGGCGTGGGGGCTGCTGTCATGCTGCTCACCGTCAATCGCAACCTCTTCAGTCACGGATACAACTTTGTCAGCCTGGCGCGGGTCGGCATGTTGGACATGCCCCTCATCCTGACGATGATGATCGCGCTCTGGTTGGCATGGCGCGCACAACGCGACCGCACATGTCTCATCTGGCTAGGCATACCGCTGGGCCTCGGCTTGATGGTCAAGAGCATTGCTGGATTCCTGGCCTACGGCATCGTGGGGTGCTACTTCTTGGTTGGCCTGCCCAAGTCCACCTGGTGGCGAAAGGAGACCCTGTGGGGGGGCCTGCTATCCGTGCTCATCGCCGCACCGTGGCACCTAGGCCAGTTGCTGATCTGGGGCAGACACTTCTGGGATTCCTACATGGTCTCCCTGACCGTTGGGTATGTCACCGGCGAACAGGGACACGCAAGAGACTTGCTGTTCTACTTCCGCACCATACTGCGGGGTTTCCCCGTGCTGTATCCCGCCGTGGCGCTGGCTGTGGCCTACGGCCTGTATCGGGCGATACGCTCCCACGCCTCGCGCTCTGACTGGCACTCCAGCGACCGGGCTGCGACCCTCTTGCTGTGCTGGACAGCGGTGCCTATGGTACTGTACAATGTATCGCGCAGCAGGATAGGCTGGTATATAATCCCAATCTATCCTGCTCTGGCTTTGCTCACCATGTACTTGCTGGTGAAGGTTTTGGGCAGCAAGCTGGCATTGGCGTTCGTTTTGGTGGCTACGCTGGCCTTCAATCCGTGGTTGCCCCGAGCTGGTGACTTTAATCCAGATGTGAAGAAGGTTGCCTCCTACAGCAGTTACGTGCTGGGTAAGGATGCAGTTCTGGTGAACTATTGGCCAAGCTCCTACTGGATCAGGCCATCGGCTTTGTTCTACGCAGATCGCCCTCTGCTTCTGGTGACTGACGACCAAGCACTGCGGCGCCTGCTCACCACGGAAGGTGACTTTTATGTTTTGGCCGATTGGAGAGACTGGGAACCTGTGCAGACGCTGGGAAGGACGGTGTACCGATCTGGTGACTATGCGCTGCTCAGAGCCCACAGTGCGTTGGCGGAAGAGTGAGAAGAGCTGATGGCGTCAGGTGTGTTTCTGTCTATCACCGCACCCGCCTACAATGAGCGGGACAACATCGAGAAGGTAGTCAGAAGCTGGGACAGCATCTTTGCCCAAGACGGCATTCAGGGTGAGATCATCATCGGAGAGGACGGGAGCACAGACGGAACCAAAGACATCTTACGTGAACTGCAGAGCCATCTCGCCAATCTGGTCGTGGTGGATCATGCTACCAACCGAGGTTATGGTTACGCCCTGTCCAGCGCCATCGCTCAATCTCAGGGCTGCTATGTTTTGACCATTGATTCAGATGGCCAGTTTGATGCGAGGGAATACGAGCTTCTGCTGGCCGAGATGGACAGAGGTTTTGATGTCGTGACCGGCTACCGCCGCCGCAAGCAGGATCAGCCATTGCGCGTGGTGGCGGATCGTGTGCTGAATCTCATCACCCGTATTCTATTCCGCCTACCTTTGCGCGATACAAACTGCGCTCTGAAACTCTTCAAAGGAGATGTGGCGCGGCGCCTGACGATAGAAGCGCGGGGATACCCAACACCCACCGAGCTTCTCGTACGCGCTCAGACATTGGGCTATCGCATCGGCGAGACAGGAATCACACACTATGAACGCGCAGGCGGCAGAACAAAACTCAAAGCCCTGCGCACAAGCCTAGACATGCTTTTGTTCCTGGCCTATCTGAAATACAAGCAATTGCTGTTCAGAATGAACGTTATCAACGAGTTTTGATCGGGAGGGACCTTGTCACAGAGCTTGACCGGCGTGATTCTGGCCGCAGGCAAGGGCAGCCGAATCCAGCCGCTGAACCTCTACATGCCCAAACCTCTCTTGCCCGTCTGCAACAAGCCCATCATCCAATATCAGTTGGAGGATATGCGCGAGATCGGCGTCCAAGAAGTGATCATCGTGGTCGGTCACTTGAAGGAAGAGATCATTTCCTACTTTGGCGATGGTTCGCCATTGGGACTGCGCATTCGCTATGTGGAACAACACGAGGCGCTGGGCATTGCACACGCAGTGGCACAACTGGAGAATGAGCTGCAGACGCCGTTTATCCTCCTCCTCGGCGACATTTTCCTTGTACCAAAGGACTTGAAGGCCATGGAGCGCATGTTCTGGCAGCGACGGGCAGGCGCTGTGCTGGCTGTGAAGCGGGAGACGAACCCTGAGTACATCCGTCGCAACTTTGCTGTGATCTTGCACGCCAGTGGGACTGTTACGCGGGTGATCGAGAAGCCACGCTACTTGGGGACTGACCTCAAGGGGTGCGGCGTGTACATCTTCGATCTGGCCATCTTCGATGCCATTCGGCGCACGCCACGTACAGCACAGCGCGACGAGTACGAGATCACCAACTCCATCCAGATCCTAATCGACGATGGTTATCCCGTCTACCCTGCAGAAGTCATTGACTGGGACATGAACATAACCTTTGCATCTGATTTGCTGGAGTGCAATCGCAACCAGCTCAAACGACTCGGCAAACCTTACTTGGTAGGCAAGGACACCAGCGTTCATCCTGGGGCTGTCATCGAAGGCTCTGTCCTTGGTGCAAGGGTGACCGTAGAGAAACCGATCACGCTCAAAGACTCGCTCATCTTCTCAGATGTGCGCGTCACGTCAGAACAGGACATCGAGTATTCGTTGCTGACTCCGGATGTTGTGATTGACTGTGCGGCCTCGCCTAACACATGGCGAGACATGGCCTCGCCTAACACATGGCGAGACACCGCCCCGCCTGACCGTCAGCAAGACACTGCCGCCCCAAAGGGGGTGACAACATGAGGTATGGGCACGCCTTGGTGACCGGCGGAGCAGGCTTCATTGGCTCGCACTTGGTAGAGCGCCTCCTACGCGAGGACATGCAGGTCACGGTGCTGGATAACCTATCGGTCGGTACGCGGGAGAACGTGCCAGCGGAGGCCACCTTCATGCTGGGCGATGTACGCGATGCTGATATTGTTGCAGCGGCTGTGTCTGGCGCAGATGTGGTCTTCCACCTGGCAGCCCGGGTCAGTGTCCGCGCCTCGGTAGCGGGATTCTGGAAGGACGCTGAAACCAATCTGATCGGTACGCTTAACATCCTGCGCGCCTGTGCCTCCCGCAACGCCAAGAAGCTTGTCTACGCGTCTTCGATGGCCGTGTATGCCGATGTAGCAGACCCTGTCCCGTTGCCCGAGAGCCACGACACGGCCCCCATATCGCCCTACGGTATCGCCAAGCTGGCCAGCGAAAGGTATGCCATGGTGGTGGCCGGGCATTCGGGGTTTGACGCTGTGGCTCTGCGGTACTTTAACACCTACGGGCCGCGCCAGACCTTCACGCCCTACGTGGGAGTGATCACCATCTTCATCCGGCGCCTGCTGCAAGGCAAACCGCCGATCATCTTCGGTGACGGCGAGCAGTGCCGTGACTTTGTCTATGTCGGTGACATTGTTGAAGCCACAATTCACGCGATGTCGAACGATGTAGCAGGGGAGATCATCAACATTGGTTCGGGCGAAGGCACATCCGTCAACCAGATTGCCGCCCTACTTTGCGGCCGACTCCGCCCAGATCTCTCGCCGCAGTACGCTCCAGCCCACCCGGGTGAGCTACGCAACTCGATCGCCAATATTGCCAAAGCACGGCGGCTGCTGGGCTACGAGCCACAGGCGCGGCTCGAGGACAAGATTGATGAGGTGATTACCTGGAACCGGGGGACGAGCTAGCATGTGTGCTGCCACTGCGCGGACGCTAGTGATCATACCCGCTCACAACGAGGCCAGGAACCTGGGGCGAGTTCTGGCCGAAATCGCTGACCTCAACCTGCATCTTGACGTGCTGGTGGTGGACGACAATTCATGGGACGAGACTGCATCCGTGGCCGGCCAGGCGGGGGCTCGCGTGCAGCGGCTTCCCTGCAATCTGGGATATGGCGGCGCGGTGCAAGCGGGCTTTAAGTATGCTGTCCACTACGGCTACGATTTCGGTGTGCTTATGGATGCCGATGGCCAACATGCTGCCACCAGCATCGTCGATCTGTTGCGCGTGGTGCAGGAGGGCAAAGCGGACGTAGCCCTTGGCTCCCGTTTTCTGGGCCGCATGGAGTATCGAACCAGTCTCATGAAGCGTGTAGGTATGGCCTTTTTTGGCCAAGTGGTGTCTCGCATCACAGGCTGGCGGATCTCGGATCCCACCTCTGGCTTCCAAGCCATGAACTCTGAAGTCATGACGTTCTTTGCGGCAGATAACTACCCCGTCGATTTCCCCGACGCTGACACCATCCTACTGCTGCATTTCGCCGGTTTTTGCTTGGAAGAGGTCCCGGTGATCATGCGGGAACGGTTGAGTGGCGAATCCATGCACTCCAGTTGGAAGCCGTTCTACTATATCGCCAAGATGCTACTAGCCATCCTGGTCGTCCTTCTGCGCCAGAAGACACATCGGAACGCTCTGCGTCCCAGCAAGACGATGCCTGGCTCTCGCTCAGTGGAGGGCGAGACTGCACAGCTTTCTGCGGAGTCAGGGACGGGTCTCGAGGAGACCGCCCCCCGTGCTTAACGCGTTGACGATAGACCTCGAGGACTGGTACCATCCCGAGTTGGTGCGCCACCGCCTACCTGTGTCCCATCTAGGAGACAGCAAGACACAGCCTCGCCCCTGCGCTAGCGGAAGCTCCGGCGATTGGGAGCCGCACATTGAGCAGACCACGCAAGAACTGCTGGATCTGTTACAGGCACAGCACATCCAAGCGACTTTTTTCGTCGTTGGTCAGATCGCTCAGTGCCATCCGCAGTTGATTGAGAGGATCGTGGCGCAAGGGCATGAACTGGCCTGCCATGGGATGAGTCACAGGCCGTTGTGGGAGATGACGCCGGAGGAATTCAGGTGCGAGTTGCAGGAGTTTGCTGAGACAGTAGCTGCGGTGGCACCGAGCGTTCAGGTGCTCGGCTTCCGGGCTCCGACATTTTCACTGGATAATCGCACGGGCTGGGCTCTGAGCGTCTTGGCTGACATGGGCTACCGCTATGACTCTAGCATTTTCCCGCTCAGAACCCCCCTCTACGGGGTCGCCCATTGCCCGTTGATGCCGTACCGCCCATCCCCAGAGGACGTGTGCCGAGACAAGGGTGAGACTATTATAGAGTTCCCGATGTCTGTATGGACGTGGGCCGGTGTGCGGGTCCCTGTCTGTGGAGGCTTCTATCTGCGGGCCTTGCCCTTTGGCTTTGTCAAGTTCTGCTTGCGGCAGATCAATCTGCACCGACCCTTTGTCATCTACGTTCATCCGTGGGAGACCAGCCTCGAGATCCCACGAATACCGCTGTCCCTACCATCGCGCATTGCGACGTACTACAACGTTGCGCACATGAAACATCGACTCGTCGATCTGCTCCGTATGTTCTCGTTCGCGCCGATGAGGACAGTCCTTGAAGAGATGGGAGAGCTGAGCAGGTGATTTCGGGGCCAAAGGAGGAACCGTGCTTGTAGGCCAAGACACCATGGAAGTCCGAGCCCGTCTATTCGCCATAGCATTAGGCTTTGTGGTCTTGCTCTTTGTGGTCAACCAGGTGCGCACGAAGAAGCTCAAGGAGGAGTTCGCCTTGCTGTGGCTGCTCACGGGTGTGGTACTGGTGCTCACGCCATTACTGATAGACTACCTGGACATGGTTGCTTACGGGTTGGGGATTGAGTATCCCCCTGCGCTGATCTTCGTGCTCGCCATTATCTCACTGCTGCTGGTCTTTTTCCAGTTCTCGATGCGCATCTCACGCTTCAGCGAGCAGATCAAGGTCTTGACCCAGGAACTCGCATTGCTCAGTGTGAGGATTCAGGATCTCGAACGCCTCAATGGCGGCCAGGATCCAGCTGAGAAGCTGGAGGATAGGGAGGAGGCCCATGCAAGCTAGGACGGAGACGCAGGGCCGACCGTGGCTGTCCGAAGTCTTGGCCCTGGTCGGTGTAGGAATCTGGACAGCTTTGGTGCGCTTGTATGCTCTGATGCAGCCGCAGCGCATTGTGTGGGGTGACGAACCGTTCTATCTTTGGTTGGGGCGCAACTGGCTCAGCGGACGAGGCTATAGCTTCACCGGCTATTCTGACGTGCATCACACGCCCACGTACCCACTGCTTTCTGGTTTGTTCTACTTGTTCACGCGCGACCTGGAGCTGGCTAGTGATATCCTCTACGTACTGTTCGGCATTCTGCTGGTAATCCCTATCTATCTCTTGGCAAAGGAGATGTATCGACGCGAGGTCGGCCTGATCAGTGTGATCGCGCTGGCCATCTATCCAGCTGTTGCCACGGCACCGCTTTTCTGGGGAACGTTGACCGAACCACCATACTACTTCTTCGTCTACACAGGTCTGCTGATGACGCTGCTAGCGATGCGCCGCGAACAAGCGTGGTTCTATGCACTTGCGGGCGTCTTCTTCGGTCTAGCCTACCTCACGCGTCCCGAGGCCATCGCCTATGTCGCAGTCGCGGGTGGCGTCGTGGCGTTGGTCAAGCTCGGCGAAAAGCGGCTGTTTGCTCGTGCTACACTGGTGGGCTTGAGCCTGTACGCCCTGGGCTTTTTGCTCTTCTTCCTGCCCTATGCCTACTACGTCTACAGGGTGACAGGCTCATGGATGGTCAGCGAAAAGGCGGGGGTTACTTTCGTGACCTGCCTTGGCCTGTCGGAGGGCAACACGCAGGCCTTTGACAGCGCCACCTGGGGACTGGATTCCACCGGTCGCGAGGTTTTCTTCTTCTCGCGCGAAAGTTACAATGTAAGCATGATTGATGTCATTCGCGCATATCCGGAGGAGTTTATGCAGCTGTTGGTCAGGAATGCGCGCCGCTTCATCGGCTCGCTGTTGTCCACCAGACTGTTCTCCTTCTACCTATTGCCGCTGGCGGGCCTGGCCTTTTTCAAAGCGGCCTGGGACAAAGCCAGGCTGAAAGGCGAATTACTGCTCTTGGCGTCCCTGACCCCGGTAGCAGTGTTCCTACTCTTCTTCGTACAGGATCGCTACATCGCCACGCTGCTCCCGACCCTAGTTATCTGGCTGGGGCTGGGTACGTACGAACTGGGAGTCTGGTTGCGGCAGACGATGGAAAACCTACTGGGAGACAGGCTAGCGAGGCTTGCCAGACTTGGTCAATCTTTGGTGGCCATCCCGACTGTGTTGCTGATACTCTTCTTCGTGGTGCTGCAACCACGAATCATTCACCAGTACACGGAGATTGGTTCGTTTCGGCCTGAACACAAGACCGTTGGCCTCTGGCTCAAGGACAATATCGCATCGGATTCGGTGGTCATGTCGCGTTATCCTGCGATCGCTTTCTACGCGGACATGCAGTGGGAACCTACACCCAATGCCGATTACGAACAGCTCGTAGTCTATGCGCGAGCCCAAGGGGCGAACTACTTTGTGCTGGACGAGTATGAAACTCGCGATTTGCGTCCTCAACTTGCCTATCTACTTGCTGAGGATCAGCTTCCTGCCGAGCTGGAGCTGATTCACGTAGATGAAAGCGTGCGGGGAAAACTAGCGGTCTTTCGACTGGAATAGAGGCTCATGGAACTCAGCATCGTCATACCCGCCTGGAATGAGGCGGACAACCTCGTCAAGCTCTTGCCCCAGTTACACGCAGTGCTGTCGCACCTCAACACTGACTACGAGATCATCGTTGTTGACAACCACTCTGCTGATGCCACAGCGAAGGTTTGTGCCGCTGAGGGTGCCACCCTTTTGCAGCAGACTGAGCCCGGGTACGGAGGGGCATTGTGGGCAGGGTTCGATCACGCGACCGGGCAGTACGTCCTGACCATGGATGCCGACCTCTCGCACGTGCCGGATTTTGTGCCCACGATGTGGGCGCGGCGCTCTGATGCCGAGTTGGTGATTGCCTCTCGCTATGTGGAGGGTGGCGGCGCGGACATGCCCTTTTACAGGGAAATACTGAGCATCATCCTGAACGTCACCTATACCAAGCTCCTGTCGCTGCCAGTAAAGGACATCTCCAGTGGTTTTCGCCTGTACCATGCCTCGGCACTCAGAGACCTTGACCTGCAAAGCAACGACTTTGATGCTCTGGAAGAGATACTGATCAAGTGCTATGCGAGGGGCTATAGGATCATCGAGGTCCCATTTCGCTACACACCCCGGAGTACGGGCAAATCGAAAGTCAAGCTGTTGCAGTTTGGCATCTCCTACCTGAGAACCCTGATCCGCATGTGGAAGCTGCGCAACTCCATCCAATCGGCCGACTATGACGCCCGCGCCTTTGACAGTGTCATCCCATTGCAGCGTTACTGGCAGAGACGAAGATACCGGATCATCACCGGTCTGATCGATGCCTCCAAGTCATGTCTGGATGCCGGGTGTGGGTCGAGTCAGATACTGGGTGCCCTGAACGGTCACACGGTTGGGCTGGACGTCAGCGTGGGCAAGCTTCTGTATGCCAGATGCTACGGTCGACCGCTGGTCAACGGCTCCATCACGGCCCTGCCCTTTCAGGACCGCGCTTTCGACCAGCTCATTTGCTCACAGGTCATAGAGCACGTCGAGGGTGGCGACCAGCCATTCTCGGAGATGGCTCGCGTGCTCAAGGCCGGTGGTCAGCTCGTCCTGGGCACACCCGACTATGGCCGAATGACCTGGGTCATCATTGAACGCCTGTACAAGTTCTTCGCACCCGGTGCCTACGGCGACAAGCACATCACACACTATACTCGTGATAGCCTGCTGGCCAGGCTGGAGCGCTTTGGATTTCGCCCGCAGAAGGTAGCCTACATCCTTGGGGCGGAGATGATTGCCTCGTTTGTCAAGGTAGACAATGCAGACTAGGCGAATTGGTCTGGCGGCAGTGCGGAGCAACCGCTGGGCTGTGCTTTCACTGGTCTTGATCCTGCTGCTAGCTCTCGGCTGCCGGCTTTACCGGCTCGTTCCGCTGGAAACAGGCCTGCTCTATGCTCAGGATGCCGATGAAGGAGTGTATGCCACAACGGCACAACTGGCATTGCAGGGCTATCTGCCGTATCGTGACTTTTTCACACCGCTCCCACCAGTTGCCATTTACCTGTTCGCCATTGTACTGCGCGTCTTCTACCATCCTTGGGGCAATGCCACAGGGCTGATGGCTTTGCGCTACGCCTCCGTGGCCGCGGGTCTGATCACCGTGTTGCTCACCTACCTTACAGGGAAGATGATCGGAGGCAGGTGGAGCGGGCTGCTGGCGGCGGCCATCTTGGCCTTCGATGGTATTGTCATGGCTCAGGATCGGCGTGCGATGCTCGAGGCGCCGGTCAACATGCTCTCGCTCCTGGCGATCCTCTGCTATCTCCAGGCTATGCGCCGTGACGAGGCGCACCACGAGGCACTCGAAGGAGGGCTGCACCTGTGGGCGCTTGGCAGTGGTTTCTTCTGCGCTCTGGCACTTTTAACCAAGGGAACAGCGATCGTACCCCCGCTGGTGATCGCAGCAGCCATCCTCTTGCGTCGTCGTTGGCGACCGGGACTGTCGTTTGTCATCGCGCTTGCTGGGACCTATGTACTGGGTGCTCTGGCGTTCTTGCGTGCTTGTCCCGACCAATACATCAAACAGATGTACCTATTCCACCTGCTGCGTCCCTGGGACGGGACGACACACCCGTTGGCGCGACTGTTGGAGATCTGGAATTACCCCTGGTCTTGGACTACAGTACGGTTTGCGCTCGGAGGTGCGCTCCTGACCGTCCTGCTGGGCAGGAAACTGCGCCACCGCACTCTCTTCTGGCTGGTCCTCGCTTGGGCCGCCGTGATGTTGCTCTTGCTGTTGGGCAGCCGAACCTATTGGGCCACTTACTTCTCCCAACTTGCGGTGCCTCTCAGTGTCCTGGGTGGTTTGCTGTGGAGTGATGAACTTGATCACACTGCACGCAGCCTTGTGGACCGACTGCGACTGGCTCCGCGGCGCTATCAACTGCTGCAGCTGGGAGCAGTCGCCGCACTGCTCGTCGCGGGCCGCTCGCACCTGGTACTTCAGTACACCTCAACCAGAGCCGCTCTGGAGCAGACCAAGCCCGCCTACGTCGAAATCAGCTCTCATATCAAGCAGCACGTTCCGCCTGGCGTACCGATCCTGGCCTTTGAAACGAACTACACATTCCTGTCCTCACACCCGCCAGCTGGCGCACAACAGGGTTCGTTTTTCATCGACAGCTATGGCGAGATGCTTTATCGCAACCTTGGCATCCCAGAACGATCCATCGGCAGCCTGCTCGCCACTTGGCCTCGCCAAGAGCGACTGGGTTCACGAGAGGTGTTCCAGCGGCAGCCCGCTCAGAGTCACGTGCTCACCGTGTTTTCCCGGGCCCGGTACACCGTCCTCGATGGCCGGGCTCTGAAGCAACTGACTGGGGATACAAGCGCCTATGTCCGCAACCACAGTAACGTGCTGGCGTCAGCGTATGATGCTGAGCTGCGTGCACGCACGCCAGAGTGATCCACGTTGGCTGACTGCCACAACGGTGAACGATGGATGACCGCGCAATCTAGAGACGGACTGCCGAATTGGGTCAGGCCGCTGCTTTGCACAGCACCGCTCGCTCTACTGGCTGTGGCTGCTTTGCCCACGCTGCTCTACCCGCTCACTCGGGACCAAGGTGCTTACGCCTACATTGCGGACCTGATGATGAAAGGCGGCGCGCCGTATCGCGATGCGTTGGACCTAAAGCCGCCAGCGGTATACCTTGTGTATGGCCTGGCTTTTGCGCTCTTTGGTCGCTCCGAGTTCGCGGTTCGCCTCTTTGACGTGCTGTACGCACTCGTCAGTGGGGCCTCCATCTACCTCCTCGCACACGAGGTATTCCACGACCGCCGCATCGCCGCGCTCTCGGCCTGGATCTACGCGTTTTGCTACTACCTGTGGATTCATTTCTATGCCGCAGCCAACCCAGAATCGTTCATGGTACCAGTCCTCACAACCAGTGTGCTCGGCACAGTGCGTGCTCTACGGACCCGGACCAGGAATTCGTTGTTGCTCGCTGGTGTGGCCGCTGGCTTTGCGTTCTGGTTCAAACCAACGGCAGGGGTGGTCGTAGTAGCTGCGTTGGCATGGATGGTGCTCACGATGTGGCAGGAACAGCGCAGGATGAGCTCAGTGTTGCGCAACTTCACATTTGTCATCCTGGGTGGGTTGCTGGGCTTCTTGCCCATTGCCCTGTACCTCTACGGACATGGTCTCGGAGAGCTGATGGAATTGTGGCGTGACTACGGTACCGGCGCGTACGTAGGTGCGCGCGGTCTAGCACTCGGTGAGGGACCGCTAGCTGTGCTGGATGTCATCATGGGCTATCTGCGCCATTGGCAACTGCTGGTCTGGTTGAGCCTGGCCGGCGTGTTGGGCATCCTGGTGGGGCGCGAACGCTATGGCAGGGCTGAGGCGGTGGTTGTGTACCTACTGTCTACTTTGGCGGCTACCCTTCTACAGGGCAAGCTGTTTGAGTACCACTGGATCCCTGTGCTAGCCCCCGCAGCGATCCTGGCCGCCGTAGCCCTAGCAGGCTTGGCATCAGAGATATCCGGTCAAACCAAGAACCCGCTGCGCACCCCGCTGAGCGCGTGGCCGGCCACGGATATGCGTACGCTTTTTGCCGTCATCGTCCTTGTGGGGCTGCTGCTGTGGACAGGCTATGATCAGCTGGCTCGATACAGGCAAACGGCTGCCTACCTGGCGGGGCGCATGAGCGAGGAGCAGTATTCCGCTCAGTTCGATATTGGAACAGATTTCTCACGCATGGGAACACTGCGCGCAGCAACCTATCTGCGCGAACACACGGAGCCAGATGAGACAGTACTCATCTGGGGCGCTGAACCCCTGGTCCTCTTTCTGTCGGAGCGCCGATCGGCCACCAAGTACATCTTTTCGTACATGCTGGTCGGCGACGACGGCAGCCCCCGTGTCAAAGCCCGCCGCCAAGATTTCCTGGACGACGTGCGCAAGGCCGAACCTGCATACGTCGTGGTCGTCGAACGTGATATCACCCCCTTGACGCCAGCGGGATCACTGGCCCAGCTAGATGAGTTCCCCGCTTTAAAAATCCTTCTAGACACAGCCTACTACCGCGATGCGCAGGTGGAGGATTACCTGTTCTATCGCAGAAAGGCCAGGGATCGGGCCAGTTTCATGACCAGTGATGAAGAAAGTTTCATCTGTCAGGCATGATCTGATATCTTGTTTTCACACAACTTGTGTATAATTCACTGGTCCAGGCACCCAGTGGCTGGTGAACTCGACCATGATCTCTGTTGTGATTCCCGCGCATAATGCTGCCCGCACGCTTGATGAGTGCCTGCAGGCTGTCCACCAATCCGACTATGCCGACTATGAGGTGATTGTGGTGGACGACGCCTCGACTGACAGCACAGAGCAAGTGGCCACGCGACACGGATGTCGCATCGTCCGGCTGCAGCAGAACGTAGGCGCAGCGAGGGCCAAGAACCTCGGGGCGAGCGAGGCTAGAGGAGATGTCATTCTCTTCACCGACGCCGATGTCGTGTTGCAGCGGGACACACTGGGCCTGATTGCCGAGAACCTGAAGGACCCGAGCGTCGCGGGCGTGGTCGGCCTGCTCGGACGGAGCTTGAGATACAGGGATTTCAGCAGCCAGTTCAAGAACTTGTGGATGCACCACACCTACACACGCCTTGCTAGCAGCAGCGAGGCGGAACGCGGCGTTGGGCTCTTCTACACCAGCATCGCTGCCATCCGCAAGGACATCTTTGAACAACTGGGGGGCTTTGATCCCCATTACCGCGGTGCAAGCGTCACAGAAGACATAGAATTCGGGCAGCGGCTTTTGTCAGGCAGGCACAGAGTGCGGCTCGACGGCCGCCTCGAAGTGGAACATCTGAAGCACTACTCCCTAAGAGGCCTGCTGAAGACCGATTTTCAACGCGCTTTCGGGCTGACAAAAACCTGGCTGCGCAAGAAGTTGGAGCCCGCCGAACGAGCCACTGGGCAGAGGTACTATGCGTCGGTGCCCTGGTTCTTCATCCTGGCCGTACCATTGGCCTGGTTGCTGCCTGTGCTGGCCGTAATCGCCTTGTGGACGGGGCATACGACCTGGGCGCTGCTCACATCGCTCGACTATGCGGGCATTCTGATCCTAAACGGGCCATTCCTGAATACGCTGTACCGGGCCAGAGGTCTGCTTTTCCTGTTGCAGTCCTGTCTGTTCTTGCCATTCGACCTATGGGTGTCCGGGCTGGGTGTATTGTGCGCAGTCCTGGACTATTCGAGGGGAAACCGGTACTAAGCGGGAGAAAGACGGAGAAAGACATTGAACTACAGACGTTATCTCAAGTACGGCACCCGCATGTTCTATAAGAGAGGTGCCTCACCCATTTACTTTGTGTACTTTGTCACTGACTTTTGCAATGCGCGATGCAAGCATTGCCTGCTTGCCGAACACGAGCCCAGCGCCAAGAGCCGGGAATTGACGATTGATGAGATCGAGCGTGTCTCGGCCAGCATGGATGACATGCTCTTTTTCACGCCGACCGGCGGGGAACCTTTCCTCCGTCGGGATCTGGCGGAGATTGTGCGCATCTTCCACCGCAACAACCACGCAGCGAACGTCGGTATTCCAACCAATGGCAGCCTCACGGCACGCGTGGTTGAGACAACCAGAGACATGCTGGATACCTGCCCCGGTCTTGACCTGCACATTGACGTTTCCATAGATGACATTGGCGAAAGGCACGACGCGATTCGCCAGTTCCCGGGCTTGTTCGATCGCGCAGTGCGCACCTATCGAGAGCTGCGCGAACTGGAGAGGCACTATCCCAATTTCAGCACTTGCGCAGAAATCACCGTATCAGCTTACAACCAGGATCACCTGCTGGAGTTGTACGACTACCTGACCCACCAAGTCGGAGTCAATACCGTCTTCACCCTGCTCACGAGAGGCGCTCCGCGAGATCCAGGGGCCAAGGATTTCGACATCACAAAGTACGAGGAGCTGCATGCCGTCCTGGAGCGTGACAACAAGGCACGCATCCTATCTGGCTACTACAAGATGCCCTTTTCCGACTTTTTGAACGCCAAGCGCATTGTCCGACCGCACATCATCGCCAAGACGGTGCGCGAGCGACGCTTCCAAATACCATGCTATGCCGGTTCCCTTGGTGGTGCCATGTTCAGCGAAGGCCAGGTCTTGCCTTGCGAGTTGCTCATTGACAATGAGATTGGCAATGTGCGCGACGTGGACTATGACTTTAAGAGGCTGTGGTACAGTCCGCGGGCAGACGAGATTCGCAGTCACATCCGAGACACCAAGTGTTTCTGCACCTATGAATGCTTCCTTACGGTCAATATTCTGTTCAACCCCTTGGTGTTGCCCCGGGTCGTGAGGGAATGGGGTGCCCTTAAGTGGGGCAAGCTGCAGCACCGGTTGAAAGGGCAAACGACAGAGCCTGTGACTACCCTTACACTGTCCAGCGATCACTAGCCAGTCTGCATCGAGAAGAGAGTCATGCACAGAGATCATACCGTCTCGGTAGTGATACCGTGTTACAACGAGGAGGAAGGCATCCAGGTCACGCTTGCTGATATGCCGGATGCGGTCGATGAGGTCATCGTCGTAGACAACAACTGCACCGATCGCACGGCCGAGGTTGCGGCTGCCATGGGAGCCAAAGTGGTGTGTGAGTCGAAGCCTGGCTACGGCGCTGCGTACAAGGCCGGGTTCCGCGCCGCCAGCGGCGACATCATCGTGACTATGGATGGTGACGCGACCTACCCCCGTGCCTTCATCCCAGTCTTGCTTGACGTATTGATCGAGGAGAACCTCGACTTCATCTCCTGTGATCGCACCGGGCACAAGGCCGACGAAGCCAATTCATTCCTCCGCGTTCTGGGCAACTTTGTTTTGAACCTGACCATTTTCGGGCTGTTCTTTGTATGGCTGAAGGACTCCCAGTCAGGAATGTGGGTTTTTAGACGCTCTATCTTGCCACAGCTTGAGCTGACCAGCGACGAGATGGCCTTCTCCGAGGAGCTTAAGATCGAAGCCTTCAGCAAGAGGAACTTAAGGGCACGTGAATTGCCAATCTATTACAAGGCACGCATCGGGGAGAGCAAACTGAACCTGTGGCGGGATGGGTTTGCCAACCTGCTATTCCTGTTCCGGAAGAGGCTTGGCAGATGACTCACGCAGCCGGAGCAGTGAACAAGCGAGGCACAGTCCCCTACGAGGACGAGTTTGCAGGCAGAAAGGTGCTGATTACCGGTGGACTGGGCTTTATCGGCAGCAATCTCGCCATGCGCCTGGTTGAGCTGGGCGCCGATGTGCTGCTTGTGGACTCACTAATACCGGAGTACGGGGGAAATCTGTTCAACATCCAGCCTGTCAAGGACAGATTGCGGGTCAACATCGCAGATGTCCGCGACGTGAATGGCATGAACTACCTGGTGCGCGGTCATGACTACCTGTTCAATCTCGCTGGCCAGGTCAGCCACATCGACAGCATGCATGATCCCTACACAGACCTTGAGATCAACTGTCGCGCCCAGCTATCCATACTTGAGGCGTGCCGCTACAACAATCCTGACATCAAGGTTGTCCATGCCAGCACTCGACAGGTCTATGGGGCACCAGAGTACTTGCCTGTGGATGAGAAGCATCTACTGCGCCCTACGGATGTCAATGGCATTAACAAGATGGCCGGCGAGTGGTACCACATACTGTACAACAATGTGTATGGTGTCCGGGCCGTGTCACTGCGCCTTACCAACACGTATGGCCCGCGGCTATTGATGAAGCACAGCCGACAGGGTTTTGTGGCATGGTTCATCCGTCTGGCAATCAGCAACGAAGAGATACAGCTCTATGGTGACGGGCGGCAGGTGCGAGATCTGAATTACGTCGATGATGTCATTGAGGCGATGCTTTTGGCTGCCGTCTACGACGGGGCCAATGGTCGCATTTTTAACCTGGGGAACACCCCTCCGGTTAGTTTGCTGGAGTTCGTCCACACCCTGCTTGAGATCTGTCAGGATTTCGGCGTGGGCGAAGGAGGCTATCGTCTGGTGCCATTTCCGCCAGACAAGAAGCGTATTGACATCGGCGACTATTACGCCGACTATAGCAAGATCCAGAAAACCTTGGGTTGGAGACCGACGATCCCGCTCAAGGAGGGGTTGAAGCGCACGGTCGAATACTACGTAGAGCATCATGATCAATACTGGGAGAACCCGTGACAGGAGCTTTGCACGACACCGCGCGTTTTCCTCCTGTGCTGATCCTGATTCTCATCATTGCGCTGGCAGCCTTCTTGCGCTTGCACAATCTGCTCCCAATAGAGAGAGGGTTACAGTTCCTGCAGGACTATGACGAGGGGGTTTGGGACAGCACAGCGCAACTCATGCTCCAGGGTTACGTGCCCTATCGCGATTTCTTCGCCACGTTGCCTCCCGTCGGCATCTACTTGCTGGCAGCCGTTCTGCGTCTGGTCAACCAGCCGTGGGGAAACGGCGTGGGCTTTATGGCCACCCGCTATGCCTCTGTTGCCTATGGTTTAGGCACCATAGCGGTAGTCTTCCTGATAGGACGCAAGCTGGGGGGGTGGCCAACGGGTCTGCTCGCTGCGGCTTTGCTCAGCGTCGATGGAATGGTCATCGGCATGGATCGCCGTGTCATGCTGGAGCCACCTCTCAACCTGTTTTCCGCTTTGGCAGTGTTGACCTACTACTTCGCTTGCGAGCGCCCTCACGCTGGTAGACAGGGGCAACGCCTGGCGGCCCTGGCGGGTTTCCTGAGCGCGATTGCAGCTTTGTCCAAGACACCCGGGCTGCTTGTGGCTTTGGCCCTGCTCACCGTCTCGCTGCTGCGCCGGAGATTTCGCGAAGCGGCGTTGATTGCTGCGGGCTTTGGACTGAGCTGGATACTGCTGAGCGCCTATTTCCTGCTTCGCTGCCCGGACGATTTTCTGAAACAGGTCTATTTTTTTCAGCTGTTGCGTCCTGCGGATGGCATCACTCGCTGGAGCACAAGGCTCTATGACATCTGGCACTATGCCTCAGCTTGGCACACAGTGCGGGTAGGATTGGCAGGGGCCCTGTTGCTGGGACTGGTTGCCCTGTGGCGCTCGGAAGCCCGGCGGTGGCTGGTCATACTGGCCTGGACGGGCTATACACTGGGAATGATACTCCTCAACAAGTCGTATTGGCCACAGTACTATGTGCAACTGGCTGTGCCACTGAGCCTGCTCGGCGGCGGACTGATCGACAGGGGAGCATGGCCTGAGTGGTCATTTGCTGGCGCAACAGTACGCCTGCGCCAGCTTCCCCTTGGGAGTGTCGTATTCGTGGCGATCCTGCTTACGGGCCTGATTGGTGGGGCAGCCGCAAGTCAATACACTGGAATGAAGAGCATGCTGGCACGGACTTCTCCAGCCTACACTGAGGTAGCAGACTACCTGAGACACAACAGCACCACCGCTGACAGGATTCTCGTCTTCGAGCCAAACTATACGTTCCTGGCCTCGCGGCCGCCGGCTGGAGTGCAGGAGGCGCGTTTCCTTGTTGACTCGTATGGCGAGATGTTGTACACCAACCTAGGGATTGAGGGGAGATCACTGCCGGCACTGGTGACGTCTGTGCTGAGCAGAGAAGAGAGCGAGTTGCAGCAAACCTTCTGGCGTGAGCCAGCACAAGAGCAGGTATTGGCTGCCTTTGAGCAAGCACAGTACGTAATCGTTGACGGACGGGCGCGCTACCAACTGCGGCCGGAGACACTGGCTGCAATTCAAGCGCTCTCCGCCGAGCTGTTCGCTGCTGGACCTGCTAGCTTGAGGGCACGGCCGTGAAAGCATTCCAGGCTTGTGCGTCCAGACCGCAGTGGAGGCCAGAGCATGGGTGAGAGAGTTGTCGTCGTGATGCCAGCTTACAACGCAGCCAAAACGTTGGAACGCACCTATAACGATCTTCCCAAAGATGTGGTGGATAAGGTCATCCTCGTGGACGACGTAAGCCAGGACGAGACGGTTGAAATCGCGCGGCAGCTCGGCCTGGAGGTCATCGTCCACATCCAGAACAAAGGCTACGGCGGCAACCAGAAGACCTGCTATATCAAAGCCCTGGAGGATGTGGCAGACATTGTTGTGATGCTGCACCCAGATTATCAGTACGACTCCACGCTGGTGCCCGAACTGATCCGCCCCATTCAGGAGGGCGAAGCTGACATGGTCTTGGGTTCCCGTTTTCTGACTGGCGGCACTCTGGCAGGGGGCATGCCGCTGTACAAGTACGTTTCCAACCGCTTCCTGACCCTCGCCGAGAATATCGCCTTGGGCCAACACCTGTCAGAGTTCCATACAGGGTTTCGTGCCTACAGCAGGCAAATGCTGGAGACAATCCCCTTTCTGCTGAACTCTGACAACTTTGTGTTTGACACGGAAGTAATCGCACAGGCAGTGGCCTTTGGTTTCCGCATCGCGGAGATTGGCGTGCCGACGCGCTATTTCGAAGAGGCCTCTTCGGTGAACTTTAAGAACAGCGTGATCTATGGCTTGAGCACACTGGCCACGATGGCACGCTATCTGCTGGCCAAGTGGGACATCGCGAGCTACCCCCAGTTCAAGAAGACGCTACCGCAGATCGTCAGCCGCTATCACCTGCCGCAGATTCTGGGTGAACAGTCCCCAGACACACGGAAATCGGTTGACGAACTTGCACAGGGAGGCACGGAGCCTTGACAGCGGCTCTTCTTACAAGAACGACTGATTCAGGCCGCCTGCGGGGCGGTCTGTTTCTGATAGGAATGTTGCTCAGTGCCGCATTGTTGCTCTTCTGCCGGCTCGATGACGCGTACCTGTGGCAGGACGAAGCGGAGACAGCGATTATCTCCCGCAACCTGCTGACCTATGGACTGCCGTTGTCCACCGATGGCATGAACTGGGTTCAGCAAGCACCGCAAAAGTTCATCGAGTTCACCGACGACTATATCTGGATCTACCACTCCTGGCTGCAGTACGGAGTGACCGCCGCGTCGTTCGCCCTCTTTGGTGCTACTACTTTCGCTGCTCGGCTGCCTTTCGTGCTCGTGGGCTTGCTGACCATATACTACTTCCATGGCTTTGTATCGCGGTGGATGGCGGACACGCGCATCGCTCGTGTGGCGACTTTGCTCTTGGTATTCTGCATACCCTTTGTGCTACTGTTGCGGCAGGCCCGCTACTATGCCTTGGCAGCGTTCTTCACCTTGCTGACAGTGGACGCCTACCTGCGCCTCACCAATGAGGGGACCCGACCTGACCTCCAGTCAGGGGAAAAGTGGGCCGTCCCCTACTTCGTGCTGTCGGCGGCTTTGTTGTATCACAGCCACTACGGAGCTTTCTTCCCCACGATGATAACCCTGGCGCTGCACTTTGTCCTGTCACGCCCCGCACACAGACCGCTGCGCCGCTTCCTCATGGCCTTCTTGCTCGTCGCCATGTTTGCGCTGCCCTGGGCCAGATTGATGCGCGTCCAGAATCGTGGTGAACCCTTTCAGATGGATCGCTTCCTGTCACACATTGGCCAGCACTCTCTGTATATCACCGCTTGGCTATTCCCCCTAGTACTGGTTCCATTTCTGCTCATCGCGCTCATCCGCCCGTCTCTTGGCCGCGATACGGCGCACTACTCTCAAGGAGACCGACTCGAGCTGAGCCCTGGGCAAACCACATTCTGCCGGTTGGTTGGTCTGGAGATCCTCTTGACCATCCTGCCCCTTTCCGCCTCTGCCGCCTTTGACTGGGCGTTTTTTCGTTATCTGGCACACCTGATTCCATTGCTGTTGATCTTGCTGGCGGTCGTCGTGGTCTGGTTCATGGAGCGCTCGGCTCTGATTGGATACACTCTGCTCATCGTCCTTGTGGTGAGCAACGCTCTACATGTCCTCCCATATAGACTGCCTGCCGTGAAAGGAATCGACTGGGAGGAACTGCGGCCCGGCTCACCGCCCTTCCAGGCTCTTGATGACGTATGGGCGAAGGCAGGCCGCTTCCGCTCCGATGTCTGGATGTACGCTCAGGAATTGAGCCACTCCTACGAGGGGCCCAACGAGGGTTTGGTGAAATACCTTTCGGTACATGCCCAACCAGGACAGACGGTTGTGGTGAACTATGAGGATCTGCCCCTGATGTTCTACACAGAACTGCGGGTATTGGGTGGGCTTTCGGGCCGAGGTCTGGCCGACGATGCCCAACCGGATTGGGTGATCGACCGCAAACATGGACCCTACCGTGACCGGATAGCAACTATCGTGGCCTCGGGTTCGTACGAGCGCGTGGAAATACCCTACCCCGACATTCGTTGGGAGAATCGCCCGCAGCCTGGCCAGCATCACTACCTGACTGTCCGAGGTGAAGAGAATGTAGTGCTCTACAGGAAGCGAGGAGGCTGATTTGTCACAGCGCTTGCTGCCACGCAGAAGCCTGGGGGCCTGGCTCGAGTCCAGATTCGTCTGGCTGCTCCTGATTGCAGCCACCGTGCTCCTGCTGGCACGCCTGGACAACATCTACCTATGGCAGGATGAGGCGGAGACAGCCCTGCTCTCGCAAAGGCTGCGCACATATGGCCTGCCACTGGCCTTTGACGGTCGCAACCTGATCCGCCAGGCACCCCAAGATGTGCAATACACCTCAGACTATGTGTGGGTGTACCATCCCTGGCTGCCGTTCTTCTTGACAGCCGTCTCGTTTTCCCTCTTCGGTGCAACCACATTCGCCGCACGCCTGCCCTATGCGTTGGCTGGGCTAGCAACGGTTCTCCTCCTGTACCACAGCACGCGCCGTCACTTTCGCGACCAGCGGGTGGCGATACTGGCTTCGACGTTTCTGTTGCTCTGCGTACCATTCCTCCTTCACGCGCGGCAGTGCAAGTACTTCCCTTTTGCGGCCCTCTTCACCGTAGCCATGCTGGATGCCTACCTGCTCCTGCTCCAAAAGGAGGAAGCACGCCGAGCGCTGCCCTACTTCGTACTAGCAGGCTTCTGCCTGTTTCAGAGCAACTTTGGCGCATTCGTCCCCATGATAGCGGCGCTGGGGGCACACTTTCTCCTCAGCCGCCCGCAATGGGATGACGTGAGACGCATAGGACTGGCTGTGGGGATACTGGCGCTCTTGGTCATACCCTGGGCCATCTACCTTCAGACCTGGGCCCGCGGCCGCTTTGCCTTCGATGTCTATCGCTTCGTTGGACACCTGGTCCACTATGCAGTGTATATCACTGGGTGGGTCTTGCCCTTGCCGCTGTTGCTCGCGTTTGCCTATTGGTATGCCAGGGCTCGCATGCGCCAAGTACTTGAGCCTCGCCAAGTCTCTGCCATCCATCTGTACACTCTGGCAGTCGCGCTCACGCTCCTCTTCCTGTCAGCAACGTTCATCTGGATGTACTTCAGCTATATTGTGCAACTCGTTCCCCTGCTGGTGGTCATCCTGGCATTGACAGTGGTCAGAGTCTTGGAGCGTTCTCGGCCGCTTGGTACTGTGCTGATTGCCCTGCTGGTCACAACGAATGTCCTGCATGCCTTCCCGTACGCGGTGCCTGCCACCAGAGAGTTCAAATGGGCTTCCCTAGCGCCCCGCCCCTACCTGGCTGAGACCGATGCACTGATCGCTTCCGCAGGAACAATTCGCTCGGACTTGGCAGACTACTTCTATGAACTCCTGCATGACTACGATGGCCCGAATGAGGGCATCGTGCTGTTCCTGCGGGAACACGCCGCACCAGGCGACATGGTACTGGCTAACTACGGTGAACTGCCGATCGCTTTCTACACCGGGCTCGATATCGCGGGTGGTTTGTCAGCATACCGCGTCGAAAGGTTCGAACAGGCCAGGTGGGTCATCAACCGCCAGGATGGCCCCTACCGTGACGAAATGGCGCGAATCATCGCGCAAGGGAACTACGAGGCGATTGATATTCCCTATCCTGATTTGCCTTGGGGCAACCGACCAGTGCCGGAATACCACAAGTTTGCCACGGTGCACGATGCGC
The DNA here is from genome assembly GCA_041549915.1 of Anaerolineae bacterium. Lineage (GTDB taxonomy): Bacteria > Chloroflexota > Anaerolineae > UBA2200 > UBA2200 > JBFEPU01. Next base: position 37,137 of record JBFEPU010000003.1, read on the forward strand.
CCAACGTAATCATCCACCGTCTCTTAGACGGAACGGGGAATTCGGAATGACAAAGCAACCAAAGGCCCCCCTCGGCAGCGCAGTTCGCAACCCTGAACTCTGGTTTCTGCTGGCTATTGTCTTGGCCTCACTGATCCTACGAGTTGCCGTCGTCCGCGTGGATCGCATTGTGCGCTGGGATGAACCAGACTATTTGATCGCCGGGCGCAACCTCTTCACGGGCAAGGGCTACGCCGTAACAACCCGGCCCGAAGTGCACTATGCACCGCTGTTCCCGGTGGTGACGGGCCTGCTGTATCCGCTGACCCACAACATGAAGCTCAACAGTGACATCGCTTTCGTCCTGTTTGGCACGCTCACGCTGCTGCCATTCTACTGGCTCGCCAGACGTCTCTTCGGAGCGCGCATCGGGTTCATGGCCACCACCTTCCTGACCCTTTTCCCCGCGCTGACCGCAGCTGTGATCTTCTGGGGCACCATGCTCGAGCCACTCTACCTCTTTCTCCTTTATGCCGCCTTGTGCGCCGTCTGGCTCGCCTGGGAGAAGAAGAGCCTGGCGGCCCATGTGTCTGCTGGCGCACTGTTCGGCCTGGCATATCTGACCAAGCCCGAAGCCATCGTATACCTGGTTCTGATGTTTGCGCTGCTGATTGTGGGCAATCTATGGCGGCGTTCACTGCTCA